>NZ_CANPWG010000060.1 GCF_947581915.1 Candidatus Palauibacter scopulicola | reverse complement strand
GGGCTCGGGACGAGACGCCCGACAAGGGGGAGATGAACCGGGCGGTGGACGAGAGTCTGGAGGCGCTGGGGCTGGAGGGCCACGAGGCGCTGATCGTCGCCCATGAGGACACCGAGCATCCCCATGTCCACGTGATCGCCAACAGGGTCGATCCCGAGACCGGGAAGGCGGCGACGCTGGACAACAGCAAGCTCCGGCTGTCGCGCTGGGCCGAGGGCTACGAGCGGGAGCAGGGCCGGATCCGGTGCGAGAGGCGGGTCGAGAACAACGAGCGGCGGCGGGCGGGCCAGCAGGTGGTGCGCAACCCGTCGGAGCGGCCCCGACACTGGGCACGCGTCCGGCGCGAGGGGATGCAGCCCGAGCGGGCGCGGCGGGCCAGGAAGCCGCGCCGTGAGGATCAGGTCGACATGGAGGCATGGCGGCATGGCGAGGCGGACGCCTGGGAGACGGTCTCGGACGGGCGCGAGTACAGCTTCCAGCACCTTGAGGCCCGGGCGCGGAAGGAATGGGCCGAACTGCACAAGCGGCAGGAGGAGATGCGGCAGCGGCTCCACCGGGAGAGCCGCACCGTGCTGGGGCGGCTCCGGATCTGGCGGCTCGATCGCTCGCTGCGGGAACTGGCCGGGGCGATCCGGGGCCGGAAGGATCTGGTCGAGGGCTGGCGCGAGGATCTCGACCACTACCACAGGGACGAGCGGGCCGAGTTGGGCAAGGCGCACGGCGAGCGGGCTCGGGAGATCGAGCGCGGTTGGGGCAAGTTCTACCGGAACAGGCTGGTGGAGGCGGAGCGGCGTGCATGGTCGGTGCGCGCGACCATGAGGGAGAGGGAGCGCGAACAAACACGGGAGCGGGAGCGCGGGCGGACCATCACCCGGATTGTCGTACCGCGACCGCCCCGGCCCAGAGGCCCCGAGCGTGGCGGGGGTGGGTTCGAGCGATGAGCCCTGCACGATGCCATTGCCCGTGCCGCACGCCGAAGCGGTTAGCCGCAACGATGCAAGCCGCACCCCGCAGCCGCCAACCTTCCCCGCGTTCGCGGGACGGCCAGGAACGTCATGGGCCGGGAAGGAACCTGTGGTACGAAAACCCCGGTGTGGGCTAGATTGCTGGGGACAAACGGATTCCACTCGGAGAGGAGACCTGCGGCGATGAACTACGAGGGCGACACGATCATTCCATGAGCGAACTGCATTTCAAGGGCAAGGAGTTCGTCTACAACCACCACCTGTCGGTGCCGTTCCGACCCTTGGTGATGGACTCCGGAAAGGGAATCGGCGAGCCATCGCTCGCTGGCAATCTGATCATCCACGGGGACAACCTCCACGCCCTGAAGGCTCTCCTGCCGCTCTACGCCGGAAAGGTGGACTGCGTCTTCATCGACCCGCCCTACAACACCGGCAACGAACGCTGGTGCTACAACGACAACGTGAATGCCCCGATGATCAAGGAGTGGCTCGACTCCAATCCAGTGGGCGTCGAGGACGGCCTACGACACGACAAGTGGTGTGCGATGATGTGGCCGAGGTTGCGGCTCCTTCACGAGTTGCTGTCGGACAGGGGCACCATCTGGATGACCTTGGACGCCAACGAGGTTCACCATGCCACGCTGATCCTATCCGAGGTGTTCGGAGATGAACAGAGTCTGGGCATCCTCGTCTGGGAGAAGTCCGACAGCCCTCGGATGGACGCGGACACCTTCTCGTCAAGCCACGATTTCATTCTGGTTTTTGCCAAGAATGTGGACGAAATGATCTTTCAGCGGATCGCGCCGGAAGACGAATCTACTCCCGACCACTACAACCTGAGGGACGAACGCGGACGGAGCTACTACCTCAAGCCACTACGCGCGATGGGCGGCCAAGGAGACACCCGTGAGGCCCGGCCGAATCTCTACTTCGCACTTGCCGCGCCGGATGGCAGTGAGATCTACCCCAAACGGCAAGACGGTTCCGATGGAGCGTGGCGGTGGAGTTCTGATAAATGCGCTCAGGAGTCCGAGCGGATTGAGTGGCGCAATGGGAAGAACGGCTGGACCCCCTACTTCCGCATTTACGCCGACACCTCATCTGGCCGACCTCCGGAAACGATCTGGTATCACCGAGATGTTGGCAGCTCGCGCCGGGCGAAAGCGCAGATCAAGCGGGTCTTCGGCAGCGCGGCGTTCGACACCCCCAAGCCAGTTGGCTTGGTTCGCCGCGTGCTGGAAGTTGCGACTGAGCGAGACTCCATCGTTCTTGACTCGTTCGCGGGATCGGGAACAACGGCTCACGCCGTACTCGAAGCCAATAGGCGTGACGGCGGCAACCGCAAGTTCGTGCTCGTGGAGATGGAGGACTACGCGGACGACTTGACGGCGGAGCGGGTCCGGAGGGTCATCGGCGGATACGCCTTTGCGGGCACTCGGAAGAAGGAGTTGCTACGCGAGAAGATCACGTGGTCGAAGCTACGGAACTGCCGGAAGATCACTCAGGCGGTCGAGGCGATCGGCAACCTCCACGGCCACGAGTACGATCGAATCAGGAGGCAGGTCAAGGACGGGGAACTCGTCGTCACGGGCGAGACGGCGGTTGCGGAGCGAAAGGAGGGAGTTGGCGGATCCTTCACGTATTGTACGCTTGGCGATCCCTTGGAACTCGATAAGCTGCTGACCGGCGAGACACTTCCTTCGTACCATGGACTTGGCGCGGCACTCTTCCACATGGCGACGAATTGCGCCTTCGACCCAACGTCGTCGCGCGAGGCGGACTGCTATCTGGGCGACGCTGGTGGTCGACATGTCTGGCTGATCTACAAGCCCGATTTGGACTGGCTCAAGTCGCCAGAAGCCGCATTGACGCTAACCCGTGCCAGAGCCTTCGCGGCAACGGATCCCGATGCGCGCCATCTCGTGTTCGCCCCGGCCCGGTACGTAAGCCAGAAGATGCTCGCCGAGGAGAGCATCCCGGTCGAATTCGCACCGCTGCCCTTCGCACTCTACCGCATTGACCAAGGCTGACGGCACATGAGGTTCCGCCGACTGGAGTATCAGGACCGAGTGCTGGCCACGCTCGACGCCTACATCGATCACCTCCGGACGGAAAAGCGGAAGTCCGACGCGATCAGGGAACTGGCGGATAGCAGGGAGGAGTTGGGCTTGGCGGTCCCCGATTTCACGGAGAAGGCGTGGGCGGGGATGGAGAGTCAGGGCAAGTTGCCGTCATCGCGGAACTCGGTCCCGTTCTCGCCGCGAACGGATGGCTGCGGCGATCCCGTCCCCAATGTGGTGCTCAAGGTGCCGACAGGCGGCGGCAAGACTTGGCTGGCCGTGTCAGGCGTTTCGAGCATCCTGGGCCGCTATCTTGAGCGGAACACGGGCTTCGTGTTGTGGATCGTGCCCAACGAGGCGATCTACAGGCAGACGCTGGGGCATCTCAGGGACCGCGAGCACCCCTACCGGCAGGCGCTCGACCGTGCGGCCGCAGGGCGAGTGCGGGTCATGGAGAAGGGCGACCGGCTCGACGTGCGGGACGTGCGGTCCAACCTCTGCGTCATGCTCCTGATGCTGCAAGCGGCGAACCGGGAAACGAAGGAATCCCTTAGGATGTTTCGAGACCGTGGCAACGTACACGGCTTCTTCCCGCCCGAGGGTGACCAACAGGCTCACCGGAGAGCGCTGGAGCGCACGGGGAACCTCGATGCCTACGGGGGAAGGCTGTTTCCGATGGTGAAGGACTCACTCGGCAACGCCTTGCGCGTCATCCGGCCGGTCGTGGTCATGGACGAGGGGCACAGGGCGATATCCGACCTCGCCTTCAGGACATTGTACGGCTTCAACCCGTGCTTCGTGCTGGAATTGACTGCGACCCCGAAGGACGTGCGACCGCGTGGCGGGCGGAATCCACGACACGGGCGCTATGCCAACCTGCTGGTTGAGGTCACGGGCCGGGAACTGGACCGGGAGGGCATGATCAAGATTCCTCTCAATCTTGAGCCCCGGCACGGCACCGATTGGCACGCGACGCTGAACGCGGCGGTCACCAGGCTGAACGCGCTACACGAAGAAGCCAGGAAGTACCGTTCCGACACCAACCGCTACATCCGCCCGATCATGCTCGTGCAGGTCGAGCGGACCGGAAAGGACCAGAGGGATAGCGGTCGCATCCACGCCAACGACGTGAAGGATTGGCTGCTCACGGCCGGTTTCGACGAGGCCGAAATCGCCATCAAGACGGCCGAGCAGAACGACCTGAACCAGCCCGAGAACCAAGACCTTCTTTCGCCGACGAACCGGGTACGGGCGATCATCACCAAGCAGGCCCTCCAAGAGGGCTGGGACTGTCCGTTCGCCTATGTTCTCTGCGCCTTGGCCGCAAGCTCGAACCTAAGCGCGATGACCCAGCTTGTGGGTCGCATCCTTCGCCAACCCGGGGCGATTAGAACGGGCGTGAAGGCGCTCGACGAATGCCATATCATCACGCATCACGCGGAGACTGAATCGGTGGTCGAGGCGATCAAGAGAGGATTGGAGCGGGACGGGCTCGGCGATCTGCAACCTCATGTCGATCTGGACGATGATGCGAGCGGACACGGACTCAGGAAGATCAGCCGTCGTCCCGCCTTTTCGTCCACCGAGATCTACTTGCCCAAGGTCATGGTCACGGACGGCGATCAAGTCCGTGAGCTTGACTACGGAACGGATGTCCTGTCCCGAATCGACTGGCGGGACTTCGATCCCAAGGGCATCGCGGACCTCATTCCCGAAAACGCGCGATCCGCCGACACGCAGTTGCGGCGAGTCAGCTTGAGAGACGGCGACCGTGACCCGTTCCATGACGAGACGGTCGCCGAGAGCGGCGAAATACTCGCCCTCGATCCGGTGCATGCGGCACGTATGATCCTAGACATCGTCCCGAATCCATTCGTCGGACGCAGCATAGTCGGCCGACTGCTTACGAGGCTTCGCGAGCGCGGCTTCGACAACATGACGCTGGGGGGCATCGCCCGACTGATCGTCGAGGAGTTGCGCAAGGGGTTGGACGGTGAACGCAACGCACGAGCCGAGGCGCTGTTCAAGCGAGCCGTCGCCGCTGGGGACATCCAGTTCCGGCTGCGTCTGGACGGTCGAAACTGGCGGATGCCGGTCGAGATCGAGACCACCGAAGCGCCCGACGCCCGACAGCTTGTCAGCGGAGACGGCGGTCCCCTTCAGAGGAGCCTGTTCGCGCCGGTGTACGAAAGCGAGTTCAACAGGGCTGAGCGTGAGGTCGCCGTGTATCTCGACGGCGAGGAAACGCTGACATGGTGGCACCGCAACGTAGCACGCACGCAGTACGGGATCCAAGGCTGGAGGCGGGGCAGGATCTATCCCGACTTCATCTTCGCCGTGCCGGCGGACGGGGCTGGTGGCCGCATCGTCGTGCTTGAGACCAAGGGCGATCACTTGGACAATCCTGGGGACACCGCCTACAAGCGCGAAGTGCTTTCCTTCCTTTCCAGTAGCTTCGCGTGGGACGACTACACCCCCGCCGGAGAACTCGAATTGGTCGTGAACGACGGCGTTACCGTGCAGTGCGCTCTGATCCTCATGAGCGAGTGGAGGACGAAGCTCCCGAACTTCCTGAGTGTTGAAGCCCCCTGACCCAGCCGCCATTCTCGACGAAAACGCCCCGATGATGCCCGGATCACAGACCGAGTCTGCTGCTGTCACACAGCCTGAGGTTCGACTCGCATTCTTGGTGAAGTTCTACAAGGAGAAGGAGCACGCCGACAGCTTTCTTCAGGATGGCCTGCTCTACGCCCGAAGGCTCAAGTCGTTTCGAGAGGAGGAAGACCCGCAGCGAGGAGACAGAGACGAAGGCGCGGTCTTACAGGCCGCAAGTCAGGTGTACGTACTACAGGACGATGGAAGGAAGCTGCCCATCAAGGCTGTTGCCCCGCTCCGGTCAACCTATCCGATTCTGGATGACCTGAACATCTTCTGCATGACCCACTTCACTTCCTCAGCGTTCTACCGCGGCCCCACACGAGCCCATCTCGATGAAGTACTCAGCCAAGTCGACGACTCTCTGCCGGAATGCCAGAAGATGGGAGAGCACGCCGTGGTAATCGTCGATCCCGCTCGGTTTCGTGAGCGAATCGACGATGCTTCGCGCAGATGCGGCTACGCTGTAATGGATGCCGCAGTGACGTACTACGATACCTACCCAGAGGATGCGGTGGTGCAACTCGTTGGTCCCCCACTCCGTTCTGATGTTCAATGGCGGCACGCTTACCTCAAGCACCGCAGGTACGAGAAGCAGCGAGAATACCGGCTCGCCTTCCAGACCCACAAGTCCGGGGATGATCCCATTAGGCTCAAGGTTGGCAGCTTGCAGGACATCGGCTTCTATGTAACTGCCAGCAAGCTGGCAGACCGCAGCAAGTGGGTGCTCGCCTCCCGCAGTTGACGAGCTTCGGAAAGGGGCACCCCCGACCTCCACTTCCCAGGGACGTAAGAAACTCGTCTGCGCGAACAACCATGCTGGTCCGAAATCCTCACGGCGCCATGCCGGAAGCGGTTGCGAAAGCCCTGCTACAGCCCCGGAAGCTGATCAAGCCCGTTTCCGGGACTTCCAAGCCACGCCGCCAACCCCACCACCGCCAGCACCAATAGCCATGTAGAAGGCGTTGGATGCCATCTCACGCCCCCACTCTACTACCGGTGTCACCGCCGTCATCAATGTTGGTACGGCTTGCGGCTGAAGGGCGAACGCTACGACGGCAGATGACGCAACGACGGCGCCAGCCCAGATGCCCGCAATGAGCACCTTGGTGACATTCGGGCCGATTTGCCTGGTGGACTGCGAGGAGGAATTCCGGACGCTCTGCTCCATTTGTGGACCCACCTTCCGCTATGGGCGGCGTCATCCTCCGGGGCGTAGGTAGGGGTAACCGGGGGGCTCACCGCCCCGTTCCCAGTTCCCTTAAGGTCGCCCTGTCCGTTTCCGAATATCAAGCCGTCTTCGACATCCGCGGCGGGCACGCGCGGCAAACCGACTGGGCCGAGTTCGTGCCCGACATGCGGAGCAAGGTGATGCGCTTCGAGGTCGTGGACCAGAACGAGTGGCAGGCGCGGCAGAATGGGATGCTCTTTCCAGAACGGAGTGTGAGGAAATCGTGAGAATGAAGGCGTGGCGCGTGCTGTCCCGCGAGTCAGCCTGCACGCAAAAGCGCTTCTCCCTACGCAGGCTCGCAAAACGGTCCTCCCGAAGGTGTTCGACCGTGGTTGTGAGTCCCGCCGATTGGCTCCGATTTTCCCGCTTTCGGCGCACGATCCAGCAAGGTCCAGTCAAGTGGCAGGAGTGGCAGATCGTGCAGTCCCAGTTAGACTTACGTGATCTCCTGCCTTGATTCTGGCCTTTAGCCGTCCGCCTACGCGACGGAGTCCGGGGTCGACCGGCGCACACTAGCTGGCTTGGTGCGGCCCTAACCTGCCTCCCGCGCCTCGCGCGTCAGCGTCTCCAGCATCTCCATGTAGAACTCCCGCTGCGACTGCTGGTCCTGCGTCAGCGGGCCGACCACGCCCTCCACGGCGCCCGTGAGGCGGGCGAGGCGGCTGGCCAGCTCACCGAATTCGCGGCGCAGGTCGCGCAGCTTGGCGGCGCGGGGGCCGACATCCTCCGCAGCGATGCCCTCGAGCGCCTCCTCGATACGCGACCCTTCGGAGGCGACCCGGGCTCTCGCCTCGGCCAGCTCCAGCAAAGTGGTTGTCCAGGCTGATCTTACGTCGACAGGCGCATCGATTCGCGGATCCTCGCGCACCGAAAGACGTCGTGCGGACTCCACCCCGACAGCCTGCAGGCGCGCGGTGTAGGTGCCGGGGACGACCAGCGGGCCTCGCCCGGCCTCCACCTCGTGGCGCATGTCCCACACCACCCGGTTCATCCCCTGCCCCGTGGTCCCGTCCAGCATCGCAACGCGTGCGCCGGCTTCATCCTCGATGGCAACGCTCACTGTCCCGTCGGGTGCTTCCTCGGCGAGCCAGTAATCAAGGATGGCGCCGTTGGGCGGATTCTCGCCCTGGTAGTGGACGTCGCCCGCGTGGGCGGCTCCGCCTGCACGCCTGATCTGCGTGGCGGGCTCGATGGTGAACAGGTGCGCCGGGCTGGCCATGACTTCGGGCGTCAGTTCCTGGAGTGCGTTGATCTGATCGAGGATCCAGATGCCTCGCCCGTGCGTCCCGAGCACGAGGTCGTTGTCGCGCGGATGGATGACGAGGTCGTTGAACGGGAGCGTCGGCATCCCGCCCCGCACCTCGGTCCAGTGCGCGCCGCCGTCCATCGTGTAGAAGAGCCCGATCTCGGCGCCCAGGAAGAGCACCGAGGGGTTGCGCGGATCCTCGCGCACCGTGCGCAGCACGCGCTCGGCCGGCAGATCGCCGGTGATCGAGACCCAGGTCTCCCCGTAGTCATCGGAGCGGTACAGGTAGTTGCCGTAGTCGTCGTTGCGGTAGTTGTTCCAGACCGCATAGACGCGGCCCTCCTCGTGTCGTGAGGGCTCGATGCCGTTCACCCACGCCCCGCGGGGAAGGCCGGGGAAGCCGGGGAGGGCGGAGGGTTCGTCCGAGTCGGACGCGTCGCGGGCGGCCACGTCGGTCCAGCGTTCGCCGCCGTCGCGGGAGACGTGCAGGCGGCCATCCGCGGTGCCGGCGTAGATGAGGCCCTGCCGGAGCGGGCTTTCCGCGACGGCCGAAATGGTGGGGTAGTAGGGGACGCCGTCGTCCAGAGACGGCGTGAGGTCGTTCGGCATCTGCCCCATGACCGGCAGGGTGCGCCGATCCACGCCGGTGGTGAGGTCGCCGAGCGCCTGCCACGAGTCGCCCTGGTCGGTGGTCTTCCACATTGTCCGGGTACCGGCGTACAGGGTGGATCCGTCGTGAGGCGAGATGATGAAGGGACCGTCCCAGTTGGCGGGCTCCATGGCGTTGCCCAGGCGCTGCTCCTCGAAGGTGCCCACCTCCCGCCAGGTCTCCCAGTTGCGCCGGCCCGCGATATTGCCCGCGGGATTGCCGGGCCGGATGCTGGTGCGCTGTCCGCTCCGAATATCCAGCCGTGATAGGCCCAGATATTGTGACTCTGTATATATGATATAGTTGTTTGTTGTATCCGGTATGTTCACGAAGCCGTCACCGCCCCCCAGCCGGCGCCAGTCGCTGTTGACAATCCCCTCCATGCGGTACGTCTCGCTGGGCCCCATCCAGGAGCCGTTGTCCTGAAGGCCTCCATAGACGTTATAGGGCTCCGCCATGTCCACCTGGACCCGGTAGTACTGGCTCACCGGCAGGTCGGAGATGTAGAGCCAGCTCAGGCCACGATCCCAGGAGATTCCGAGCCCGCCGTCGTCGGCCTTCATCACGTGGCGCGAGTCGTCGGGGTTGACCCAGACCAGGCGGTCGTCGCCGTGCAGGCTCTGGGGCGGGACGGTGAAGGTGCGTCCCCCGTCGTCGGAAAAGGAATAGCTGTTCATCATGTAGATGCGCTGGTCATCGCTCGGATCGACCAGGATCTGGCTCGCGTACATGGGCCGGGGATTCCAGTCGCTCATGAACTCCCAGGTCTCGCCGCGGTCATCGGACCGGTAGATGCCGGCGCGCCGCTCCGTGTAGGCGGTGGAAGCGTTATAGCGGTAGCCCTGCTCGACGCTCACGTAGACGATGCGCGGGTCGCTGCGGTAGATGGAGATGCCGATGCGTCCCAGGATCCCATCCGGGAGCCCGCGCGCGATCCCCGGCCCCGACAGCCGATCCCAGGTGTCGCCGCCGTCGCTGCTGCGGTAGAGCGCGCTCCCGGGGCCGCCGCCGTGGAACCCCCAGGGGCGGCGCTGCCGCTGGTAGGTGGCGGCGTAGACGATGCCAGGGTCCTCCGGGTCGAGCGCCACGTCCACCACGCCCGTGTCTTCATCCACGTGGAGGATGTGCTGCCAGGTCGCGCCCCCGTTTGCGCTGCGGTAGAGGCCGCGCTCGTCGTTCGAGCCCCACAAGTGTCCCATCGCCGCGACGTAGACGAGGTCCGCATCGTCCGGGTGAAGCGCGATGCGCCCGATGTGCTTGCTGTCGCGAAGCCCCATGTTCGTCCACGTCCCGCCGCCGTCGGTGCTCTTGTACACCCCGTCGCCCCACGACGAGCTCTGCCGGTTGGCCCGCTCGCCGGTGCCGACCCAGACGATCGAGGTGTCCCGCTGGTGGAGCGCGATCGCCCCCACCGAGTGGGTGCCCTCGTTCTCGAAGACGGGCACCAGGGTGATGCCGTTGTCGCTGGTCTTGTAGACGCCCCCGGTCGCCGAGGCGACGTAGAACTTGATGGGGTCGGACTCAGCCACGGCCAGATCGACGATCCGCCCACTCATGACGGCCGGGCCGATGTTGCGGGGGCGCAGGGCGTCCAGCTGTCCGGTGGTCACCTGGGCGTGAGCGGGGGTGACACCGGTCGTGAGGATGGCGGCGAGAATGCAGGCCAGGAAGCTGCTGTGAAGCTGGTACGGGAAGCGGGTCGAAGAGGTCGGCTGGGTCATCGAAGAATCCGGTCAATGGGAAAGAGCGACATCGAGACGAGCCTCATGTTCGGGTGTCCCCCGCGGGCGATCAACCTCGCGGCTGGCGACTCGGTGCGAACTCGGGTGAGCGTCAGAGACCGAGCGCCGAATGGGAGCCCAGGCGCACCAGGCGCAGGATATCGGCCCCGGACTTCTGGTAGATCAGCAACAGATCCGGCTTCAGGTGGCAGTCGCGAAAATCTTGCCACTCGCCGCTCAGCGCGTGGTCGTGGTGCCGGGGCTCCAGCGGTCGGTCGTTGGCCAGGGAATCCACGACTTCGGCCAGGATGGCGTCGAGGTATTTCCGGTGCCGGCCCCGCGACTCCCGCTTGTAGTCGCGCTTGAACCGGCGGGTCCGCTCAATCGTCCGCACGCAGATCGTCGAAGAGGTCTTCTACGCTCGAGAACTGCGGGAGGTTGCCCCGGCGGGCCTCCCTCATTGCTTCAATGGTGTCGGCGTTAGGAACCAGCGGCGCGAACGGCAGCGCTTTCTCGTGGGCGACCTTCGTCAGCAGCAGGCGCAACGCGCCGGAGACGGTCAGGCCCATGGCCGCCAGCACCGTGGCCGCCTCCTCCTTCACGTCTGCGTCAATGCGGGCTTGGACGAGTTGGTTCGGCATTCGGGTATCCGTGTTGCGGGTTGACGTACAATATCATGCAGGCTGGCGGGCTGGCCGGTCAAGTTGTTCCCCCATCGCCAGCGGGAAGAACACCCGGCGGTGCGCACTCCCGCTACAATGCGCGCGCCGGCCGCCAGCGCTAGACGGCCGCGTCCTCCGCGACGAGCCGCCGCCCCACCTTCGCGAGCGCTCGTTCGATCTGCCCGATGTGCGAGCGGTGATTCGGGTTCAAGAGCTTCCGCACCGCGCCCTCGCTCAAGCCCAGGCGCCGGGCCAGACCGACCTTCGTAAGCCCCTGCTCCCGCATGGCCGTGTAGAGAGCGAGCTTCGCCGCAACGACCAGCGGAACCGCGACCATATCCCGCCCACCCGCGACGGTGTCCGGCACCGGAATGTCCTCGCGGCACTGCATGTACGAACCGAGCGCCACGGTCAGCGCGTCCTCCGCCGTCGCCAGAGCCTCGTCCCGGTCGTCGCCGCATGTCAGCGCCTCCGGCACGTGTTCGCCGGCACGAGGGTTCCGGTGTGGATGCTGATCGAGCACCTCGAAGCGGGGCGACCACAGCATCTTGACAGAGTTATCCGTGATTAGACATCATTTTCCCTTACATGCATCTAACTCGTCATAACTCTTTCTAAAGGGATTCGATGGATCCGATCGCTAACCCATTCGCGCCCGGAGCGGGATCTCGGCCTCCAGCCTTGGCCGGTCGTGACGAGTTGCTTGCGTCGGCGGATATCGCCCTGCGACGAATTCAAGCTGGCCGACACGCCAAGAGCATGATGCTTCTCGGCCTCCGAGGTGTCGGCAAGACCGTTCTCCTCGTCCGAATCGGAGACCTTGCCGAAGCCGCGGGGTACGTGACCGCCCTCATCGAGGCTCCAGAGGAGCGTCGTCTGGCAGTGCTTCTCGTTCCCAGGCTCCGCCGTCTCCTTTCTCGACTTAGCAGTCGCGAGAAGGCCCGGATCCTTGGCAACCGAGCCCTTGGCGCTCTCCGCAATTTCGCCAGCGCCTTCAAGGTCTCCTACGCAGAGTTTGAGGTAGGTGTGACGCCAGAGCCGGGCCTGGCCGCTTCCGGCGATCTGGAGACCGACCTTACGGATCTCCTGGTTGTGGTCGGGGAGGCGGCGAGAGCTGCCGACCAACCGGCGGCTCTCCTGATGGATGAGGTCCAGTATTTGTCAGACGAGGACTTGAGCGCGCTCATCGTTGCACTCCATCGGATCAGCCAGAAGGCGTTGCCCCTGATCATGTTCGGCGCTGGCCTACCGCAGCTTGCGGCGGTGTCTGGCGCGGCCAAGAGCTACGCGGAACGTCTATTCGATTTCCCCGGCGTTGGTCCGCTCGACGAGGCTGCCATAGCGGAGGCCATTCGAGGGCCAATCGAGGAGGCGAGGGCCGCGGTGGACGACGACGCGCTGTCGGAGATCGCTGAACAGACAGAAGGCTATCCGTATTTCCTTCAGGAGTGGGGAGCGCATTGCTGGAACGTCGCATCGGAATCACCAGTGACCCTCGACGATGTAGTGTCGGCCAGGGAGAGGGTGATGGCCGCTCTGGATGCGAGCTTCTTCCGTGTCCGCTTTGATCGCCTCACGCCCCGGGAGCAGGAGTACCTCAGAGCAATGGCGCAACTCGGGCCGGGGCCACACCGCTCGGGGAAAGTAGCGGAGGAGTTGGGGGTCGCCGTTACTTCGGCAGGGCCGATCCGCACAGGGCTGATCCGCAAGGGGATGATCTGGAGTCCTGCCCACGGAGAAACCGCATTCACCGTTCCGATGTTTGATCAGTACATGTTGCGGGCCATGCCCGACTGGCAACCGGCAGATGAGTGACAGCGCCATACGAGCGCCTGCTCTGCCAAGGCTTCGTCCCGGTCGTCGCCACTCCTAAGGCGGGCACGGCCCGATCAACCCGTGTTACCGATCCGCTCGATGATCGAGCCACGGGTTTCCTGATCGCTGGACTCATCCAATCTCTATTTGACCGGCAGCACCGCCACCCGCCCGGTCGCCTCCGTTAGACGGCCGCGTCCTCCCCAACGAGCCGCCGCCCCACCTTCGCGAGCGCTCGTTCGATCTGCCCGATGTGTGAGCGGTGATTCGGGTTCAGGAGCTTCCGAACCGCACCCTCGCTCAAGCCCAGGCGCCGGGCCAGACCGACCTTCGTGAGCCCCTGCTCACGCATGGCGGTATAGAGAGCGAGCTTCGCCCCACGACCAGCGGAACCGCGACCATTTCCCGCCCACCCGCCACGGCGCCCGGGACGGGAATGTCCTCACGGCAAGTTGCATCGGACTTGTAACTAGTGTAATCCGATTAACTTAGCGATTCAGAAGGTCGGATTCCCGCCGAATGATTCCCGCTGTTCGGGATTTCAGCCGCGAACCCTCGAGGAAGGCCAGCGGAGTGAGCAGGGCGCCGGGACCGGCGAAGAGGTACTGGTCGAAGAACGAGTTGATGTACCCGTTGCTGGCCAGATACCGGTCGACGAACGCTTCGGACCGAAGCGGGTCGATGGCACGCGAGAGCTTCCACCAGCCACCGGCGATGAACACACTGCCCAGACCCAGCCGGAGCCCGAGGGCGATCCTGTCGGTCACCTGCGAGTCCAGACGGCTTGGAATGGTTGTGCGTAGCCGTTTGAGGCACCACGCGGGGCCAGCGCCCCCAAGGGGTCCCCATCGTCTTCGCGAGAGGGCACGGATGGGGCCAGCGCGCCCTGACGCGCTACCGCGCCGAGGGCGCGTCATCGCCTGCGGAGCAGCCACCGTCGCTATCCGGGCGAGCGTCGTCGGGACGGCCGAGCCCCGCATAGCAAGGATCGGGTCGATTTCAGCATCAAGAGTGTTCACGTTACGGGAGTCCATCCACGATGATTCTCGGAGTTCCGCATGAACACGACCGACTACGACCGAATCGAGGCGGCCATTCGCTATCTGGCCAGGCATCGCAAGCGCCAGCCGGAACTCGCAGAATTGGCGGCGCATATCGGTCTGAGCCAAAGCCATCTGCATCGTCTGTTCTCACGCTGGGCCGGCGTTACGCCAAAGCGCTTTCTCGAATTCCTTACCGTTCAGCACGCGAAGAAATTACTCGACAGCTCCGAGCCCGTGCTCGCGACGGCTCATAGTAGCGGGCTCTCTGGTCCGGGCAGGCTGCACGATCACTTCGTAACCGTGGAGGCCGTCACGCCGGGCGAGTATCGGAGCAGGGGTGCGGGGCTGACGATCCGCTTCGGCACCGGGGAATCACCGTTTGGGCCAGTGTTCGTCGCTTGGACGGAACGCGGCGTCTGCCGGGTTGGGTTTGTGGCCGACGGGGATGTCTCCGCCGAGATGGAGGCTCTCCGCAGGGCCTGGGGGCGGGCGTCGCTCGAGGGCGACGATTTGACGGCAACAGCACTGGCGCGGTCCATCTTCTCGGCTCCCTTCGAAGCCGAGAGTCCCCCGCTGACCGTCCATGTGCGCGGGACCAACTTCCAACTGGCCGTCTGGCGCGCCCTGCTGCGCGTGCCTCCCGGGAAGGTCGTCACCTACGGTCGTGTGGCCGAAGAGGTTTGTAGCGCGAAGGCGGCTCGGGCGACGGGGAGCGCGGTTGGCAGCAACCCGATCGCCTTCCTTATTCCGTGCCATCGTGTGATCCGCGCGGGCGGGATCACGGGCGACTACGCCGGAGGTGCCACGCGGAAACGCTGTATGTTGGCGTGGGAGGCGAGTCGGCAGTTCGCCAGCGGCCAAGCCGTCCGATGACCGAGCCGCGCTATTCGCTGTTTCCGGACCATGATTCCCGGACGGCGGCGGACCACGCGCTCACTGAACGCCTCGGGGTGTCGCGGCGTCTCATGCCGTCGCGCGACGTAGTACCCGCGGGTCCGTCCGGCGAATGGCTGCGGGAGCTGCGAAACATGAGATTCGACCGGCCCAGAGAGCTGGCGGGCTTGACGGAATGGGTGATCGACGGGCTAGAGACCGGCACGGTACAGGTGACGCATCCGGGCTATCTTGGCCTGTTCAACCCTGCGCCGACGTTCGCTTCCGAGTGCGCCGACCGGATCGCCTCCGCGTTCAACCCCCAGGTCTGCGTGCACTCGCATGCGCCGGCGGCGGTGGAGATCGAGCTGCACGTGATCCGGGAAGTGGCGCGCAGGGCCGGCATGCCGGATGGGTCGGGCGGGCACTTCACTAGCGGTGGATCGGAGGCGAACCTCACGGCAATGCTCTGCGCTCTTCAGGCTGCATGTCCGGCGTATGGTGATGACGGCGTGTGTGCATTTGCCCGTCCGCCCCACGTCTATGTGTCGGAGGAGAGCCATTTGGCTTGGCTGAAGATCGCTCACGCCGGGGGCATCGGGCGCAACGCGGTCCGGCTGATCCAGACGGACGGGCGGGGACGCATGGACCCGGATGCCTTGGCCGAAACGATTGCAACTGACATCTCCAGCGGCCGCATGCCTGTCATGATCGCGGCGACGGCGGGCACCACCAACGCGGGCATGGTCGATCCGCTCACCCGCTGCGGCGAACTGGCCAGGGAGCACGGCATGTGGTTCCACGTCGACGCGGCATGGGGTGGTGCGCTGATTGCCAGCGATACCGGCGGTGCTCTCAAGGGCATCGAGCGGGCGGACTCGATCACGATCGACGCCCACAAGTGGTTTGCAACGACCATGGGAGCCGGCATGTTCCTGACCTCCAGACCGGATGTCGCCGCTCAGGCCTTCCGGGTCGACGCCAGCTACATGCCCAGGAGCGTCGCGGCCAAGGACTTCTTCGTCAACTCGATCCAGTGGTCGCGCCGATTCGTCGGCCTGCGGCTGTTCCTTGCACTCGCGGCAGCGGGTTGGAGGGGATACGCCGGCCACACCGAGCGCGCCATTCGACTGGCGGACAGACTCGCACGGCGATTGCAGCGCGACGGTTGGTCGCTCGCGAATGACTCTCCCATGGCGGTCGCATGTCTCGTGCCGCCCGAGGGCCATGAAGCCGTTCGGAGCTACGTCGATTCCGTTCACAGGGACGGCCGGTTCTGGGTGTCAACCGCAGTCTTCGAGGGCAGAACAGTGCTGCGAGCCTGCATAACCAACGGGCGAACGAGCGAGCGCGATGTCGACGCGCTTGTCCACACTCTCAAGGCGGTGGCGCCGTCGATTTGGAGCACACAAGCCGAATCCGACCTGAGCGTTTCGGAACCTCACCGAACTGATCTCGACTAGCACAGAATACCCGCTGCCGTATCGCCGACGACGGTGACGTGTTCGATCGCTTTCCCCGGGTGTCTCATCGTAAACAGCTTCGTCGTCTTCACCATCGATGCCTTGGGAAGCCCACCTTCCGCGAAATCGCTGCGGCGGAGATGCACCGCGTTCGGGTCGCCCGTGATGTGGGAGGTGACGGCCGCCAGCACGAGATCCTCACCGGCGGCATTGAAGGAATCCGGGGAAAGGACCAGCGCGGGGCGTCTCTTGGTTGAAGTGAGATCGGTGAAGGGGAAGGAGACGAGCACAATGTCGCCCTGCCTATAGGCTGTCGTAGACGTCATCCTCCTCGTTTTCCCAGAACTCGAAGCTGCGTTCCGAGACCCTCAACCACGGAACGTCCGCCGCAAGCCGCTGCAGCTCGCCCTCGGAGAAGACTTCGTAGACCTCGCCGGGCGTGGGCTCCTTGACCTCCTGCAGGGGCGCGAAGACCCCATCCCGGTATTCTGCCTTTGTGCTCATGGTCCTTCGACTCTAGCAGGCGACGGGCAGCACCGCCACCGACCTTCGTAAGGGCTTGACATGTGTCTAACATGAAATCATGCTTATCACATGCCAAAGATGCTTCAGATCCGAAACATCCCGGACGATCTGCACCGTCGGCTCAAGTCCCGCGCGGCGCTCGCCGGGACATCGATGTCGGACTATGTCCTCCGCGGGATCCGCCAGTCGCTGGAAAGGCCGACCCGGGAAGAACTGTTCGCCCGCATCGCCCGGCTGCCGCCGATCGACGTCGATCCCCCCCCGAGCGAGATCCTGCGGGAGGCACGTGAGAGGCGCTGAAACGGCGTGATCGTCGTCCTGGATGCATCGGCCGTCGTCGAGCTGGTGCTCGGCACGCGGCGCGGCGCCCGCATCATGCACAGGGTATCGGACCCCGTGACGTCCCTGCACGGCCCCGAACTACTGGACCTCGAGGTTCTGCATGTTCTGCGCCGCTACGAGAGCACCGGGGCCGTCTCCCCGACCCGCGCCGGCGAGGCGTATCGCAACTTCCTCGATCTCGATGTGTGGCGGCACGGCCACGAGCCGCTCCTGTCGAGGATCTGGTCCCGCCGCCACCACCTCACCGCGTACGACGCCGCGTACGTCACACTGGCCGAGACTCTCGAAGCCCCCCTTCTCACCACGGACCGTCGGCTGGCCGGAGTCCCGAACCTCGCGGTGCCGGTCGAGGTCTTCGCCGTCACCCCCACGGAATCGCCTCCTTGATCGCGCTGATCCGTCGTCTCGTCGGCTTCGAGCGGGCCTTGGAACGCGCAGGACGCCCGGACCGAACTGGCTATGGCCGAAACGGGTTCGCGTGATGAAGAACCGGGATGCCGCAGTTTTCCTCATCGCCTTGCTGGGCATGGGCCTCGCAGCTTGTGAGCGCGATGCCCGCCCGCAGGCCGGTGCCGCGGTTCAAGTAGAGGACAGCGCGGGCGTGCGGATCGTCGAGTACGCGGGAACCCCGGTTGTGAGCGCGGCGTTCCGGTTTCCCGCGCATCCACGTTACCGCCACGGCGCCAACCCGGGTGACTACACCTTCCAGGGGATCGATCCCGGCGCCATCCTCCCCGACGGGCGCGTCGCGATATCGGATGTCTTCAACCGGGAACTGGTCGTGTTGAGCCCCGATGGCGCCTCGTACGAGGTGCTTGCCGGGCCGGGACAGGGGCCGGGCGAAGTCGGCTACATCGGGGCCGTGTACGCGCTGGGGCGGGAGACGGTTCTGGCCGCCGACCGCAGCCTGGGCCGCGTGACCGTCTTCGCCGACGGCTCGGTCGAGCGCACGGTGGATATCCGGAGCGCGCACGGCCTCGGTGTCCGTGGAATCGACTCATCCGGTCGGCTGCTGATGGCCACGAGCAGCTTCCTGTCCGGTTTCGAAGAGCCGTGGCTGCCGGGGCACATGGCCCGGTTGGACATGGACACGGGCGCCCTCGACACGGTGGCATCCTACGACTTCGCGTCGCGAACTCCGCCGGGGCTGCGCTGGGACCCGATCGGTGCATTCGGCCGCGTGGCGGTCGCCGCCGGTCACTTCGTCTACACGCGTTCCGACAGGCCGGAGATCACCTGGCGCAGTCCTGACGGGACCGTCACGCAGATCGTTCGTTGGCAGGCCGAGGCGGCTCCTCTGACCGAGGAGTTGCTCGAAGGCGTCGAGGCCGGACTCCGCGCGGGCATCCGGATGGCCAATCCCGGCGCCGCGGCTGCCGCTATCGACCGGCTGACGGATGAGAACATGGCCGTCTACCGCGCGAGAATCGGCGGGCCGATGCCGCTGTTCGCCAGTCCCTTCGGAGATTCGAATGGACGGGTGTGGTTGCCTTCCTGGCGCCCGGGAGCTGCGCGCGAAGGCGCGTCGCACTACACGGTCATTTCCGCCGACGGAGAGTGGCTGGGTACAGTGGAGGCCCCGCCGGGTCTTCGGATCCTGGACGCGGCGCACGGGCTCGTGCTCGGTATCCAGCGAGACATGATGGATGTGGAGAGCGTCGTGGTGTACGAGCTGGTTGCTCGCTAGTCGCTCTCCGCTTCCGGCTACCTCGGCAGCGCCCTCTGCCGACGCTCCGCTCAGGCCGGCCGGTCAGCGGAACATGCGCCGCAGCAGGAATTCGTAGACTCCGTCCCCGAACCACTTGCGGAGGAACATGAAGGGGCGCGCCATAGAGCCGCTCGCGTAGCGCCGGCGCGGCTTTCGGGCCGTCGCGGCCTTGACGAACACCTTGGCGAGCACTTCCGGTGCGGTGCCGCGGCCGGGGTCGAGGCCGTCCATCAGCTTCAGAAACGAGTCCACCTGGGTTTTGTACGCCGTGTCCCCGGAGTACTTCCTCATGTGGGTTCCCATCACGTCGCCGAACTCGGTCCTGATCGCGCCCGGCTGGATCACGACGACCTGGATGTTGAAGGGGGCGGTCTCCACGCGCAGGCAGTCCGACCAGCCCTCGAGGGCGTGCTTGGTGGCGTGGTACCAGGCCCCGAGGGGGGTGAAGATCCTTCCTCCCATCGACGAGACGTTGATGATTCGGCCCGAACCCTGCGCTCTCATGTGCGGCAGCACGAGCCGGGTGAGGTCGGCGAGCCCGAACAGGTTCACCTCGAACTGGTAGCGCGCGTCGTCGAGCGGAACGTCCTCGACGGGGCCGTAGAGCCCGAAGCCCGCGTTGTTGACCAGGACGTCGATGCGTCCCGGATCCGCGATGACGCGGCTCACGGCCCGCTCGTTGTCGTCGCTCCTGGTGACGTCCATCTCGACGGGAGTGACGCCGTGTTCCGGCAGATCTTCCATTCGGTCCGCCCGGCGCGCGCCGGCGTACACGGTGTGGCCTTCACGGGCGAGAAGGATCGCGGCCGCCCGGCCGATGCCGGAGGAAGCCCCCGTGACGAGGATGATCTTGCCCAAGGCGCTGCTCCTTGACGTTAGGGGATTCGAAGCTTGTACCTGGCGATTCGCCACGGAGGGAACTCCGGATTCACAAGCACGTAGAGATACCTGCCCCCGCCCAGCACCTTCGAACCCTCCGGCAGCGGCACGTTCTCGAAGAGTTTCTCCGCTGTATGGCGATCGTAGGCCTCCACGAACACATCGAGCTGTTTGAACGGAAACCAGGGCTTGGCGGGATCGTGCCGACCGACCGTGAACACCAGGTAGTCGTCCACGATGTCCATGCCGGTCACGAGATCGAAGCTCTCGATCAACGTCTTCAGCCCCGTGCCCGCCTGGGCCGCCGCGCCCGCTCCGCCGGCAAACGCCAAAGCCCCCGGCTCGAGTTCCGGCACTCTGCGGAAATCCGGCGACGGCGTCCCGATGCTTCCCACCGAATCGCCTGCGGCGCTCAGAATCGTAGCGGGATACAGGAGGCCCGCCATCACGTACACCGAATCGCCGCCCACGGCGCCGTGCAACCCGCCCAGAGCGTTCCAATAGGGCTTGCTTGCGGCGGGGGTGTTCCAGCGGCTCCAGGTGACCGCACTGTCGACCAGCCGATGGAAGATGCCGTCCATTTCGGCCACGAGATTCACGTCCCGCGCTCTGCCGGTGAACACGAGGTCGCGGCCGAAGGGCAGCAGCATGCTGGATGTGAAGTCTTCGATCAGCAGCATGCTGTGAGGAGTCAGGTCCGGGTCCAGATAGGTCACGGCCCCGTTCTGCGCGCCCGTCACGGCGATTCGACCATCCGCGACTTCGGCTACGCCCCGAATCGTGCGGAATTCCCACGGTCCGTCGCCGAAGCGTCCGAACCCGGCTTCCAGGGATCCGTCCTCGCGGTAGGTCCGCACCCGTGGGAGCAACCGGTCCGCGATGATGAAACCGCCGTCACGTCGCTCGAAGAACTCGCCCACCTCGGCGACGGAGTCGGACGGGCCCTCGCCCAGGACGATGACCTCCGCCAGCTCGAAGACTTCCTCGAAGGGTGGAGAGGGAACCTCTGCCGGTCGCTCCTCGCACGACGCAACCGAAACGAGGATCGGAACGACTAGAACCGCGAATGGTCGCAGCGTGATCTCCCCTCGAGATTTTGATCGACGGCCCCCGGCATGGTCACTGGCGAGCGTGATCCACAAGTACCTGGCCGGTCGCCTGGTCGAAGAGGATGACCCTCCTCATACCGCCGCAAAGCGTTCGACCCTGATTTCGCCCGCGCGGCTGCGCGCCTGCCAGAGATCGTACGCCATCTGCATCCCCAGCCAGGTTTCCGGCGTCGAGCCGAAGGCCTTCGACAGCCGGATCGCCATCTCGACCGACACGCCTGTGCGCCCGTTCAACAGCTCCGAGAGCGCCTGCCGGGTGACGCCCAGGCCCTCGGCCGCCCGCGTCACGGTCAGACCCAGCGGTTCGAGGCACTGACGCCTCACGATGCCGCCCGGATGCGGCGGGTCATGCATGGCCATGGTCGGTCCTCCCCTTCAGTGCCAAGCTTTGATCGGCGGCACCCGGCATGGTATGAGTGGTTAGGGGACTACATACATGAGTTGACGGGCGAATCAGCCCCCCCCGCCTCCTACCGATCCTACCGCGCTACCACCACGGTTTGCAGCCCCAACTCGTCCGTTTCGATGAATGCCAGCAGCCCGTTGGGGCCGAACGCGGCTGGCATGAGCGTGTCACTTGGATAGCTGCCCAGATAACGACCGTCGGGAGTAAGGACATCGATCGGTCCTTCGGCAGTCGGATCGTCACCGCTCCGCCGAATCCAGATCGTTCCCTCCGGGCTCGTCTGGAGGTCTCGGATCACCGACAACTCGTGGTAGTACTCGAAGGACTCTTCCCTGGCGCGCATGCGGGCGACAAAGCGATCCGAAATGTTGATGGCGTTCCTCAGGGTCGGAAGCTCCCGTTCGAAGACCTCGATGTCGTGTTGCCTCGCGACTTCCCGCATCCGATCCGTCATCGGCTTCGGAGCGAACTGGCGCCTGAGCACGCGTTCAATCGCCCCTTCGGGGTCCGTTATCCTGATCCGATAGGCGGATGTGTCCGAAAACGCTACGCCACCCCCGGCAAGAGTTCCGACAAGTAACGGTGGGGTCAGTCTTCTTTCCCGATACAATCCGCTTGGCATACGGAAACGCCGTTGCTCCAGACTCGGCATCCATGCTTGGGCGAGAGTATCCGTCCGCACTACATCGCCGTCCAGGACAAGGCGGACGACGGGCCGCGTTGCTTTCGCGTTCGCGGGATGGTTCCCCGCCAATGCCGCCGCCAGCGAGACCGCCCCCACGGCGCCGTTTGGAACCAACGTGATTCCGCCGCCGGGATGGACGTCCAGTTGCGCCGGCATGAAGCTGTAGTCTCCCGGTAACCGCACCAGGCGTTCGATCTCACCCTTGGAATCGAAGATGTGAAAGCCGTTGCGCTGGAAATCGAAGACGATTGCCTGCCCGCGTTCCGCGACGCCGATCCAGCCAGCTTCCTCGAATTCGCCAGGTCCTTCCCCCGGTCGTCCGTACTCACGAACGAGTTCACCGTCCAAACTGACGACAAACGCACGTGCCGCCTGCCCATCGAGGATGTGAAGCGTCCCCGCCGCGTCGAAGGCCACACTTGCGATCATCCCGAATTGCTGCCACTCCGGCCCATCGAACGAGCCAACGCGGTACAGCTCCTCGAAGTCGGGCTCCAACCAGATGTCCTCGGAGGGGAGTGCAATGACCTGCTGACCGCTTCCGGGTCCCGGAATCATGAAACAGACCAGCAAGGCAAGGATGGTCTCTATTCCGGATGTTGTTCTCGGCATGAATCCTCCGCCTGGTCTCTACTGGATGATACCGTCGCGCCTTGCCGCCCGCCTTCACGTCAGCTACTCCACACGTCTCGGCATAGCATGGGGTGCCCGGCCAGTGGTTACCTCTGTGTGTCAGTTGTCGGCCGCGAGATTCAACGTGTGCACGGTCTCGCCGTCTCGCTGGACCAGCAGTCCTTGAAATTCCTCTTCAAGGCCCGTCCACCCGTGGCCCGCGGGCGCGCTGCCAAGAAAGATCCTGTCCGGCCCGGTGCCCACCAGAACGCCGTTTAGGCCATCGTCTTCCAGCATCAGGACAAGACCCTCTTCGATACGATCCGTGTCGAGGCCCAAGCCGACGTTGTACCGCCCGTCCACAGGCGACAGGCCATACCCCGTCCGCTCGAATCCTTCGACGTCGTTGATCACCATGCCGGTAGCCGGTGCGCTACGCTGCCCGATGTTGGGATCGGGCACCGGATCCCCGACGACGAGGCGGTCGAATCCATCCTCGCTGAGGATGAGCATGCCGGTGGTCTCGTGGTTGTAGTCCTGGTAGAAGTCCATGTAGGCGTCCGGGAATCGGGGTCCCCAAATCTCCCGCACCCGGGCTTCATCGGTGCGCACGCGGTCGGCGGCCTCCGGGATCGGAGCGCCGATGAGGATTCTCTCCCGCCCGTCAGTGTCCTCGATGATCAGCCCCTGAGCTCTGATCACATCGTCGGTCGCCGCCCCGCTTCTGACGAAGAACGCGACCAGCGCGACGGTCATCAACGCGGCGTAGACCTGGAGCCAGCGCATCGTACGCGTCAACCGTTCGACACTTGTATCCACGGAGTCCTCCCCTCTTGTGGCCTTGGCCATCCAGCCTCCAATACCCGATCGCGACGTCTCGACGGCATATGCTGCGCCTGTGACAGTGGAACGTCCGGCGAGGGTTGCACGCGGAGGTGCAAACATGTGTTGCCAAAACGCACACAATGTGTGACGATTGGATATGTCCGCTAGCTTTGACTGGAATCTGGAGAAGAACCGGCAACTCGCCGAACGGCGGGGCGTCTCGTTCGAGCGCGTGATTTCCGCGATTGAGCGCGGAGGTCTGGTGGACGTGCTGAAGCACCCGAACCAGGAAAGATATCCGGGGCAGATGATCTACGTCGTGGACGTCGACCGGTACCTCTACCTCGTACCGTTCGTAGTCGCCGAGGACGGCACGCGATTCCTGAAGACCATCATCCCCAGCCGGAAGGCGACTCGGGACTACCGGAGGAGGCAATCGCCATGAACGACCAACTGAACCGGGAAGAGCGGGAGATCCTCGAGAAGTTCGACCGGGGCGAGTTGCGTCCCGTCACCGGCGTCGAGGGCGAAATGACGATTGCGCGCCAAGCGGCTCGCAGCACGTTCAAGAAGACCCGTCGCGTCAACCTCCGGGTTACGGAACGCGACTTCAATCTCGCCCACGCCCGGGCGCGCGAAGAGGGGATGCCGTACCAGACGCTACTGGCGAGCGTGATCCACAAGTATCTGGCCGGCCGCCTGGTCGAAGAGAGATAACTCTAGGGGCGCAGGATCAGGCCCAGGCCCAGGCCCGCTGCGCTGGCCTTCATGCTCGAACGGACGGTGACGGCGACGTCCTCGAACTCCGTGGTCCACTCTTCCCGGGCGTAGATCGAATAGCTCGCTTCGAACCGGAGGGTGACCCGCTGGCTCAAGGTTTTTTCCAGTCCGATGCCGGACGTCCAGCCCGTGAAGTCCAGGTCGCGGACTTCCTCGCCCGCCTCGAACTGGGAGGGATCGCAGGGTTCCGTCGTGAAACAGCCGTCGACGTGGTTGGTGAACTGCGCGCCGGCAAAGCGGACGCCGGCGAGGAGGTGCAGGCTGATGCCCCGCGACTGCAGGCCGCCCGGACTGCCACCGAGCCTCAGCGTCGCCCCGTAGCCCGTTTCCGGATCCAGGTTCCATCGGTCCGGCCAACTCTCTCCGAGTTGTTTCCGTTCCGGCGAAATCCCCACGCCCGGGAACTCCGCCTCCACGCCGCCGCCGAGCGTCGCCACGTCAACGGCCGCATCGACGAAGTAGACTCCGCTCGAGAACGGCAGCCGGTACCCGGCGACCAGACCGATGCCGTAGGAGAGCGCGTCCCCGGAAGCCTCGTCTTCGAAGATCTGCCCGCGCCTGGGTTCCGGCACCAGCGTGTTGGGCGACGTGTTGTCGACCGACTTCTGCATGGTCGCGCTCAGCAGTCCGAGCGGAAACGCCAGGCGGAGGTAGGCTCCGCCATTCCCCGCATTGCCCTCGTCCGCCTGGCCGGCGAGGCCGCCCGTGGCGACGAGAGCCGCCAACACGAGGCAGCCGAGCAGGCCTGTGGTCGACACTCTTGGGAACATCCTCAGTCTCCGTTCTCTGCCGGTAGCGGTAGTGGTCCGGGCTAGTAGCGGTAGTGGTCGGGCTTGAAGGGCCCGTCCTTTGATACGCCGATGTAGTCCGCCTGATCGTCCGTCAGCTCCGTGAGCCGCGCGCCGAGGTGGTCGAGGTGCAGCCGCGCCACCTTCTCGTCGAGGTGCTTCGGCAGCATGTAGACCTGCCGCTCGTAGGCCTCGTGGTTCCGCGCGAGTTCGATCTGCGCCAGCACCTGGTTCGTGAAGCTCGCGCTCATGACGAAGCTCGGATGCCCCGTCGCGTTGCCGAGGTTGAGCAGCCGCCCCTCGGACAGGATGAGCACCGAGTGCCCGTCCTCGAACACGAACTCGTCGTACTGCGGCTTGATGTTGTTCCGCGTCACGCCGCCCTTCGCGAGCCCGGCCATGTCGATCTCGTTGTCGAAGTGGCCGATGTTGCCGACGATCGCCTTGTCCTTCATGCGCGCCATGTGGGCGAAGGTGATCACGTCCCGGTTGCCGGTCGCGGTGATGAAGATGTCCGCCGTCTCCACCACGTCCTCGAGCGTCCGTACCTGGAAACCCTCCATGGCGGCTTGGAGCGCGCAGATCGGGTCGATCTCCGTCACGACGACGTGCGCCCCCTGCCCCTTCAGCGCCTGCGCGCACCCCTTGCCGACCTCGCCGTAGCCGCACACAACCGCGGTCTTGCCCGAGATCATCACGTCCGAGGCGCGGTTCAGCCCGTCGATGACCGAGTGGCGGCACCCGTAGATGTTGTCGAACTTCGACTTCGTCACCGAGTCGTTCACGTTGATGGCGGGGAAGAGAAGCGTGCCTTCCGACGCCATCTCGTACAGGCGGTGGACGCCGGTCGTCGTCTCCTCCGACACCCCCTGGATGCCGGGCGCCGTGCGCTCCCACCGTCCCGGATCCTTCGCCGCGATCCTGCGCAGCGTCTCGAGGATGACGCCCCACTCCTCCGGCTCCGTCTCCGCGTCGAAGTCCGGGATCCGTCCCGCCCGCTCGAACTCGAGCCCGCGGTGGAGGAGAAGCGTCGCGTCACCCCCGTCGTCGACGATGAGGTCCGGGCCCGAGCCGTCCGGCCACAGGAGCGCCTGCTCCGTGCACCACCAGTATTCCTCGAGCGTCTCCCCCTTCCAGGCGAAGACCGGTGTGCCGCGCGGGTCCTCCGGGGTGCCGTCCGGCCCCACGGCGGTTGCGGCGGCGGCGTGATCCTGGGTCGAGAAGATGTTGCAGGAGACCCAGCGCACGTCCGCGCCCAGATCGGCCAGCGTCTCGATGAGCACCGCCGTCTGCACCGTCATGTGCAGCGACCCCATGACCTTCCGGCCCGCGAGCGGCTTCGCGTCGCGGTATTCCGCCCGCACCGACATCAGTCCGGGCATCTCGTGCTCGGCGAGGCGGATCTCCTTGCGGCCCCACTCCGCCAGGCTCAGGTCCGCGACCTTGAAGGGAATCCGGCCGGCGGCGGCCTGGGTCGATTCGTGAAGTACGGCGCTTTCCATCGTCTATCTCCTTTTCCGGGCGGTGGCGGCGAAGAGGGCCGGTCCGGACGCCTCGGGTTCGGGGGCGAGCGGAAGGTGGCGATACCCTTCGAGACCGGCGCAGCGCGTCCAGTCGCGCATCTGATCCTCCGTGAAGCCGAGCCACAGGTGGCCCATCGTCTCGCGATACTCCTCTCTCTCGTGCGCGCGCATGTCGAGCACGAGGAGTCTCCCGTTCGGGGCCAGTGCCCGCGCCGCCTCCGCCAGTACCCGGCCGGGTTCGACCGTGAAGTGGAGGACGAGCATCAGCACGGCGAGGTCGAGTTCTCCGTCGTCGACCGGGAGCGACTCCAGCTCCCCCTGGCGGACCTCGACGTTGTCGCGCTCGCCGAGACGCACGGCTGCTGCCTCCAACATTTCGGGCGAGCGGTCGACCGCGATGACGCGTTTCACGAAGGGGGCGACCATGTTTGCGAGCGTTCCGGTGCCCGCGCCGAGGTCTCCCACGACCCACTCCGGATCGAGCAGGCCGAACAGGGCGCCGAAGCGGGCGTCGCGCCCGAACAGTTCATCGCGGAGTGCGTCCCACCCCGCTGCAGACTCCGAGAAGAAGGCCGCGGCCCGATCCCGGCGCTCAGCGAGGACACTCTCGGCCCGCTCCGCATCGTCCGCGATCCAGCGGGCGCCGGTGAGACTCCCCTCTGCCAGCCGCCACAGCTCCCCCGCTTCCGGCTCGAGGTCGCCCTCCATCCGGTAGTACCGGGTCTTCCCCTCCTGCCGCCGGCGCACCCAGCCGTCATCCGCGAGCACCTTCAGGTGGCGCGAAACGGTCGACTGCGGCAGCTGCAGAACGGAGACGAGTTCGGACACCGTGAACTCGTTACGGTCCAGCAGGGTGAGAATCCGCAGCCGGTTCTCGTCCCCGAGCGATTCGAAACGGGAGAGAAGATCCCGCGTCGGTGCGGGCGCTCGCAGGGTTGTCGTATCCATAAATCCCAATATATGGATATGATAGTGCGGACGCCAGCGGAGGCTTGCGCGTTGCGGTCCGATCGAGCGGCTTGTCAGAAGCGGCCGGGCTCGAGCCGCGTGATCCCGTCGAGGTCGTCGAAGCCCCGGTCGAAGGTCGCCATGACCTGGACGTCACGATTGATCATGACGCCCGCGTGTACCGCGTCCCGCGCCGATATCCCCTGGTGGGCAAGAAGGAGTACCTTCGCCAGGTCGGTGTCGGCCAGCGTGACATCGAACACCTCGGGCATGAGAGAGACGAACAGGTCGTACAATCGGGCCCCCACATCACGTCTGCCCATCCCGGAGAAGCGGTACAGAATCTCCTGCAGAACCTCGGTGCTCGTGCAGAGTTCGAGCCCATCGGCCTCCGCGTTCTTCAGGAACTGGATGGAGGGGGCCCGGTGGGGGTGATCTGCCCCCGCGACGTACATCGGGATGTTTGAGTCCACGAAGACCTTCACGATCGGCGGCTTCGATCTCGGCGATCATCACGTCGATGTCTGCGGTGGGGGCGTTGAGTTCCTGCATCGCTGCAAGTGGGTCGCGCGGCAAGTCTCCCGACTCGCGCTCGAGCCGCTCTTCTATCGCCCCGCGCACCCAGGCACCCCGCGAGGTTTGCGCCCGCTTCGCCGCCTTCCGGAGGCGATTCTCAAGGGATCCCGGAATCAGCACCTGCAACCGGTAGCTTGCCACGGCAACACTCCTGTGAAGCATAGCCTACTCCTATGAGTATATATTAATTCCACACGCATCGAAGGCGCAAAGAAAGGATGCGGACGCCCATCAAGAGCGCGTCAAAGCGCTTGACCGAATCACGGGATCGACTACCTTCCGGTTCACTTCGGGGCGTGGCGCAGCCCGGTAGCGCGCCTGAATGGGGTTCAGGAGGTCGCGAGTTCAAATCTCGCCGCCCCGATTTTCTTCAAAACTGCAGCACTTCGGTGTCGTTGTCTTTCTCCGGAGTCGGGACCATGGGCTCACGATCGGTTGTAGCGACGGTCGCCTTTCTCTCCCTCCTGTCTTGGCCGAGTCCGGCCACCGCGCAGGAATCTGTCAGGTCCCTCGCCATCGTCGGGGCGACGATCATGGACGGACACGGGGGCGCCCCCATCGTCGACGGGACGATCGTCATCGAGGGGGACGGCATCGCAGCCGTCGGTTCGAGCGCCGACGTTGCCGTTCCCGCGGGCGCGGAGGTCATCGACGGGAGCGGGAAGTTCGTCACGCCCGGGTTCGTGGACACGAACGTCCACATGTCGCTCGCCTTCGGCCGCGGCACGCGGGTCGAGGAGCACGCCGAAGGCGACCTCGCAACAAGCCATGATCCCCGGCTTGCTCGAAGACGGCCCTCCGCCACCCCGCAGGGTGAAGAACTACCCGCGGGGGACGAAGCTGCGAATCGCCCCCGCGGCTGATGGGTCACGAGGTATCGCCGGCGGCTGAAGCCTGTCCTGACCTGATCGCCTCAAGCCTCCTGCGTACCCGCTCTACCCTCCGCCGGTTTACCCCGAAGTCGAAGAGGCCGATGCGAGACGCCGACGCTACATGGGCGACGTTCTCCGACGGGCACCATCGGAACTCGAGATCATCGCGGAACCCGAGCCGGGTTCGGCAGACCGCGTGCAGGTAATCGTCCGTCGCGGTGACGATGTGAGTACGCGGCATGGCGGCGACGACTGCCTGGAGGCGACGAAAGAGGTCGAACGGCTCTCCCGAGGCGTGGAACGGCGCCACTCGGTGAATCCACCACCCGCCGGGTTCGCTGCTTACATGGTCGTGCCTGAGCCTCCGGAACCGGCGTGTCGCAATCTTGTCCCGTATCAACCCTGGATCCGGTTTCCGCGGCGGTCGGCCACGTAGATGAGGCTGTCGTTCGACCCGATGAGGTCGTGGACGGTGGAGAACTGGCGCGGCGGTGCCGAGCCCGGCGTCCAGCCCACGTAATCGTACTCGTAGGCGTCGTCCGGCGGCTCGCCGTAGGCGCCCCGGTGGCGGAGGTAAGCTCCGATCTCGCCGTCGAAGACCACGACGCGGCGGTTCTGGTAGCCATCGGCGACGAAGACTTCGTTGTCCTCGGGGTCCACCCAGACGCCGGCGGGGCCGCCGAGAAGCTCCGGGTCATCGCTGCCCGCGTTCTCGTCGTAGCGACCGATCGTCATGACGAGGTCGCCGGAGCGCGTGAACTCCGACACGTCCTGCGTGGCCGGGTCGCCCCACCCCTGGACGAGATTCCCCTCGGGGTCGAACTCGGTCACGACCGGGGCCGGGACGCAGCAGGCGCCGATCGGCGGATCCTGCACGGCGGACGTCTCCTCCGGCGTCAGCGACTCCGGGATGTGGGTGACCCAGACGTGATCGCGCGCGTCGACGAACACGCCCGTGATGGAGCCCATGATCCAGAGGTTCGGCATCTCGCGCGGCCAGCCCGGGTCCACCGCGAAGGTCGGCACACCACCCTCCCCTGGAGCACCATCCCCGGGGCCGCCCGCCCCCGGGTTCGAGCACGCCGAAAGGAGGATCGGGAGGAGGAAGATCACGCGCCGGATGCCGTCTTTCATGGCCGCCCTCTGCGTTCTGTCCGGGTTCGGTCCGGGATCGTTGCCTCCCGGAACGGGAAGATCCACTGTACACGCTCACCTCAGCGTGGGAGAGCCTTCCATGTCGCGTCAAATGAGGCCGGGTCTGGTGGCACTGGGATGCACGATCACGCTGGCGTGCGCGCCGCCCGCTGTCGACGACCCGAGTGTTGCCGAAGCGAGTGTCGCCGACACCGGGGAGATCGAGGCCGATCACTTCCTGCCCTCCCGGCCCGAAGCCCTCAACTGGGGCTGGTTCCCGATCGACAAGGAGCCGGTGCTGCGGATCGCGTCCGGGGAGACGGTGCGGATCGAGACGCTGACCCATGTGGGGGCCACGCAGAACGAGCACCCGGTGGAGTTCCTGACGGGACTCGGGGTGCCGCAGGAGGAGATCCTCGACGACGCCATCGACTTCTGGGCCTCGCGCGAGGGCCGTCCACGCGAGGGGCGGAGCGGGCACGTCATCACCGGCCCGATCCACATCGAGGGGGCCGAGCCCGGCGACATGCTCGAGGTTCGGATCCTCGACATCGAGACGCGCGTGCCGTGGGGCGTGAACTCCACGAGCGGCCGGGGCGGCGTCTTCTCCCCGAGCTATCCCGGCGCGCGGGAGGGGGACGAACCGCTCGACATCCCGGCCGGCCGGCACCTGATTCGGACGGGTGACGCGGACGGGCGGGAAGTCGCCTTCTTCTCGCCCGACATCCAGGTGCCGCTGGCGCCGTTCATGGGGATCATGGCCGTCGCTCCCGATCCGGTCGTGGGTGAGCCGGGCGTGACGGTGCCCGGCGTCCAGGGGTCGCGCCCGCCGGGCGCCTTCGGCGGCAACCTCGACGTGAAGGACCTCACGGCCGGAACGACGCTGTACCTCCCCGTCTTCCATTCGGGGGCGCTCTTCTACGCGGGCGATGGGCACGGCGCGCAGGGCGACGGGGAAGTGAGCGGCACCGCGATCGAGCAGTCGCTCACCGGCGTGTTCCGGTTCGTCGTGCACAAGGGGGTGACGATCCCCGCCCCGCGCGCCGAGACCCCGACGCACTACCTGATCATGGGCATCGATCTCGACCTCGACCGCGCCGCGCGCGAGGCGACCCGGCTCGTGGTGGAGTTCCTCGTGGAGGAGAAGGGACTGACGCCTGACAGGGCCCTCTCCCTGGCCAGCATCGCCGTCGATTTCCGGGTGAGCGAGGTCGTCGATCTCACCCAGGTCGTCACGGGCTTCATCCCCAAGGACGTGTTCCTTGAGCGCTGACGGTTCGCGCAGGGCCTGCCCGCGCAGGGCCCGTCCGCGCGGCAATCGCACGCGCACGATCCGGGAGCCCGGCTTCGCGCGCCGCGTCTCGCTGGCCATCGCCGTTGTCATCCTGGTCCCTCTCCCCGCGGCCCCGGCGCTCGGCGCGCAGGGTCTGGGCCCGGAGGACCGGCAGCAGCTCAGGGCCACGCGCGACACCGATGGGACGCTCCAACTGGATGGCCGCCTGGACGACGCGGTGTGGGCGCGGGCGGAATTCGCGACGACGTTCTGGCAGCGCGAGCCGGATGAGGGCGAGCCGGCTACGCGGCGGACCGAGGTCGCGTTCGCGTTCGACGACGACGCGCTGTGGATCGCCGGTCGCATGTACACGGACGACCCCGACGGCATCCAGGCCTACCGCACGCGCCGCGACCAGAACACCGGTTCGGAGCGCCTGCTGGTCTCGCTCGATCCCTACCTGAACCGGCGCACGGCGGTCTCCTTCGGGGTGAACGCGGCGGGCAGCCGCACGGACTGGTACCACCCCGAGGACAACGTGACGAACCGCGACTACACGTGGGATCCCGTGTGGTCGGCGCGCGTGCAGCGCGACTCGCTCGGCTGGACGGCCGAGATGCGCATGCCGTTCTCGCAACTGCGCTTCAACGGCGACGAATCGGCGTGGGGCGTGAACATCAACCGCTACATGCCGGACGTGCAGGAGAACCTGCTGTGGGAACTCGTGGTGCGGAGCGAGCCGGGCTGGGCCTCGCGCCTCGGCGACCTGACCGGACTCGAGGGCGTGCGGGGGAGCCGGGGGATTGAGTTCCTCCCCTACGTGGCGGGCGATCTGCGCACGCCCACGGGCGGTCCCATGGCGGGAGTGGTGACGCGGAGCGAGTCCCGCGTGGGGGCGGACTTCAAGGTGGGTCTCGGTTCGAGCCTGACGCTCGACGCCACCGTCAACCCGGACTTCGGACAGGTCGAGGCGGACCCCGCCGTCGTGAACCTGACCGCGTTCGAGGAAGTCTTCGAGGAGCGCCGCCCCTTCTTCACGGAGGGTCGCCAACTCATGGAGGGGCTGGGTCCGCGCTACTTCTACTCGCGTCGCATCGGGGCCCCGCCCGCGGGCCGGGCGGAGGCCGACAGCGTCGTCGCGCCCGATCAGACCACGATTCTCGGGGCGGGGAAGGTCACGGGCCGGCTCCCGGGCGGGACCTCGGTGGGCGCGCTCTTCGCCGTCACCGGTCGCGAGGATGCCCGGGCGTTCCACTTCACGCAGCGCCCGGCCGCGACGGACACGGTCGAGAGCGCCGTCCCGATCGCCCCGCTGAGCGCCTTCGCGGTGGCGAGACTGGAGCAGGAGTTCGGGGAGGAGGGTTCCACCCTCGGCTTCACGGGGACCACGCTCAGCCGCGAGGGCCGTCCCGAACTCGCCGCGCTCCTCCCGTGGCGCGCCTACGCCGGCGGCACGGACTGGAACCTGCGCTTTGCCGGCGGCGAGTACGAACTCACGGGACATGCGGGGTTCTCGCACCTCAGCGGGAACCCCGATGCAATCCTGCGCGTGCAGCGCTCGAGCGCGCGTTTCTTCCAGCGTCCGGACCGCGCGACCGCGCGGCTGGACCCTTCGCGTTCCGCGCTCTCCGGGTATACCGCGGCCCTCGGGATGCAGAAGGTGGGCGGTCGGCGCTGGCTGTGGCGCGTGCAGGGCGAAGCCGTCTCGCCGGGCTTCGAGATCAACGATGTGGGCCAGATGTTCAACGCGGACCGCCTCACGGCCGAAGCCGACATCGCGATCCGCGAGACGATCCCGACCGCGTTCGCCCGCGCCTGGCAGGTCGGCCTCACCTCGGCGAGTTCGTGGAACTTCGACGGCGTGCGCACCGAGACGACGTTCGGGGCCCGGGCAACCGCCACCTGGCACAACTACCTGCGCACGACGCTCGAGGGCGGCTACCACCCGCGCGCGCTCAGCGACCACCTCACGCGCGGCGGCCCCCTCATGGAGACGCTCGCCCGCTGGCAGGCCGGCCTCGCGCTCGCCACCGACCGCTCCTTCCGGACCGGCTTCCGGCTCAGGGGGTCCTACGGGCGGGACGAAATCGGCGGATGGGCGTACGACGTGGGCGGCGCGCTCACGCTCCGCCCGGGGTCCGCGCTCCAACTCGAAGTCCAACCCAGCTACCGGCGCGAAACGGAATCGCGCCAGTACCTCACGACGCTGTCCGGCGGGCGGCGGGCCACGTTCGACCGGCGCTACATCTTCTCCGCCATCGACCGCAGCACCCTCGCCCTCCGCCTCCGCGGCGCCTACGCCTTCGGCCCGGACCTCACGCTCGAGGCCTACTTCGAGCCGTTCGCGGCGAGCGGACGCCGCCACGGGCTGGGCGAACTCCTCGAACCCGGCCAGCGGCACCTGCTCCCCTACGGCGAGATGGGGTCGAGGATCGACCGCCGGGTGGATGGGTCCTGGGACGTGACCGAGGGTGGCCGGTCGTTTACGCTCCCCGACGGGGATTTCAACATCCTCTCTCTGCGGAGCAACGTCGTCCTGCGCTGGGAGTGGCAGCCGGGCAGCACGCTCTTCCTCGTGTGGCAGCAGGACCGCTCCGACATGCGGACTTCGGGCGAACTCGTGGACCCCGGCCGCCTCGTCGACAGCCTGCGCTCCCGCGGGCAACACGTCTTCCTGCTCAAGGTCGCCTACTGGCTCCCGATCTAGCAGGCCGTGGCAAAACCCCGCGTGAGCGCCGAGAGCGGTGAAGCACTCGCCTGACAAGGAGCGACGAGAGAGCATAGCAGCGCTACGTGACCGAGGAGCGACGCAGAGCGCAGCGATTCAGGCGAGATGCAGCGCCGCTCGAACGCAGCGGGGCTTTTGCCACGGCCTGCTAGGATCACGGAGAGCGTCTCGAATCGAACGTGAGAGGGGCAACAAGAAGGGCGGAATGGGAACGACGAACCTGACGGGGAAAGTCGCGCTCGTGACGGGCGGGACCAAAGGGATCGGGCGCGCGACCGCGGAGCACCTGCTCGCGGCGGGGGCCTCCGTGGCGGTCTGCGCGAGGACCGGGGCGGAGGTGCGGGCGGCCGAGGTCGAACTCGGCGACCGGGCGCTGGGCATCGTGTGCGACGTGGCGGATGCGGGCGCCTGCGAGCGCATGGTCGAGGAGACCGTGGCCCGCTTCGGCCGGCTCGACATCCTCGTGAACAATGCGGGACTCGGGATCTTCAAGCCGCTGCGGGAGATGAGCGTCGAGGAGTGGCAACTCCAGATCGACGTGAACCTGGGCGGCGTCTTCTACTGTTCGCGGGCCGCGCTCCCCCACCTGAGCGCGAGCGGCGACGGCTTCATCGTGAACATCGCGTCGCTCGCCAGCCGCCATCCCTTCCGCGGCGGCACCGGGTACAACGCGAGCAAGTACGGCCTGCTCGGACTCACCGAGGCGATGCTGCTCGACGTGCGCTACGACGACGTGCGGGTCAGCATCGTGATGCCCGGGAGCGTGGACACGTACTTCAACGGCCGGGAGCAGGTGCCGGAGCGGACCTGGCGCCTGCACGTGGACGACTGCGCGTCGGCGGTCATGCAGCTGCTCTCCTATCCGAAGGAAGCCCACGTGAGCCGGGTCGAACTGCGTCCCTCCCATCCACCCCGGAAGGCGTGAGCGCGCCGCCGGAGAGTCCGGGAGCAGGCGCCCGCGACGAACTCGGCGCCCACGTCTCGGTGGCGGGCGGCGTGCAGACCGCGCCGCGGCGGGCGGCGGAGATCGGGGCGGCCAACCTCCAGCTCTTCACCAAGCAGCCCAACCGGTGGGCCGAGCCGCGAATCGACGACGAGACGGCGGCGGCGTTCAAGGCGGCGTGCGCCGAGCACGGGATCGCGGTCGCGGGGGCCCACGACTCCTATCTCATCAACCTCTCGTCCCCCGACCGGCGGCTGTGGCGGATGTCGCAACGCAGCTTCGAGAGCGAACTCCGGCGCTGCGCGCGTCTCGGCCTCGATTTCCTCGTGACCCATCCCGGGAACGCGACGGACGGCGACATCGAAGAGGGGCTCGCGCGCAATGCGCGGGGCGTGACCGAATCGCTGGAGGCCGTGGAGGGCCCGACCCGCGTCCTCCTCGAACTCACGGCCGGCGCCGGGACGACCGTCGGGGCGAGCTTCGAGAATCTCCGCAGCATCCTGGACCGGATCCCGGAGTCCGAGCGGGGACGCGTGGGCATCTGTTTCGACACGTGCCACGCCTACTCGGCCGGATACGACCTGGTCGGCGACTACGATGGCGTCTGGGAGGCGTTCGACAGCGTGCTGGGACTCGAACGCCTGGGTCTCATCCACGTGAACGATTCGCAGCACCCCTTCGACTCGCGGAAGGACCGCCACGAGGAGATCGGACGAGGCAGCCTCGGCGAGAGCCCGTTCCGGCGCTTGATGCGGGACGCCCGCCTGCGCCATGTCCCCAAGATCCTGGAGACCCCGAAGGGGGAGGACGGCGCGGACGCCGACATCCGGAACCTCGCCCGCCTGCGGGGCTACCGCGAAAGGAGTCGCTGAACATGTCCGATCCGGTGAGAACCCGACGCTGCGGGCACGTGCTCGAGGTCACGCTGGACCGGCCGCCGGCGAATGCGATCGACGCGGCGACGAGCATCCGCATGGGGGAGGTCTTCTGCGACTTTCGCGACGACGATGACCTTCGCGTGGCGATCCTCGCCTCGACGGGCGACCGCATCTTCTCGGCCGGCTGGGACCTGAAGGCCGCGGCCGGAGGGGAGCACGAGCGGATGGACTACGGCGCGGGCGGCTTCGGTGGGATCACGGAGCTGTGGGACCTGACGAAGCCCGTGATCGCCGCCGTGAACGGCCTGGCGGTGGGGGGAGGGTGCGAGATCATGCTCGCCGCCGACCTCATCGTCGCGAGCGAGGGCGCCGAGTTCTGGTTCCCCGAGGGCCGCCTGGGGAACGTGCCCGACGCGGGCGGCGTCCAGCGGCTTCCGAGGCGGCTGCCGCGGAACGTCGCGATGGAGATGCTGCTCACGGGTCGCCGTATGGGGGCGGCGGAGGCGCACGAGTGGGGCCTCGTGAACTGGGTCGTCCCTTCGGAGCAGGTGCTGCCCAAGGCTCGCGAAGTGGCCGAGGGCCTGGCCCGGAACGCCCCGCTCTCGATGCGGGCGATCAAGGAGATCGTGCGCGGGATCGAGGGTTGGTCGATGCGCGACGCCTTCGAGGCCGTCCACGAGGGCCGATTCCCCGCCTACGAGCGCATGCTCGTCTCCGACGACCACGCGGAAGGGCCCCGTGCCTTCACGGAGAAACGGGAGCCGAACTTCAAGGGCCGGTAGCCGGGACCGCCAAGGGGCGGGCGCCGATCCGGGTCAGTGCCAGCGTCGGTGTGAGGATTCCACCCGGTAGAGGATGTAGTCCCGCAGTGCGCACGCCACGCGGCGGTCGATGTACGGGACGGTGATCCTCCCGCACGCCAGTTGGACCCTCAGCGTGGCCAGCTCCTTCCGGCGCTGCAGCGGCGACTGTCTCACGGTCGCGGACTGAACTTTCCGCAGGGGGAACGCCTTCACCTCGCTTCCGACGAATCCGCTGCGGCTCGCGAGTCCGTCGCGGTCGTACGCGTATCCCTGCCGGCGCCAGTGCTGCCAGGCGGCGAGCGCCGCGGCCGGGATGGATGCGGCCCACCAGAAGAGGATCGTGGACGTGCGGCCGAACACTCCGGCCCACGCCAGCACCAGGAGGGTTCCGAAGACGGTGGCCAGGACAAGGCCGTACCGCAGGGTGAGGGCGCGAATGTAGTGGGGCGACACCCGCTCGAAACCGCGGCTTCGGGGCAGAACGGGAACCGCCGTCGCTTCCCGCGCGAACACCAGCGCCCGCAGTTCCTCGGCGAGCCGGTCGCCCAGGAGCGGCACCTCGAGCACGTCCGGCACGTCGACGGCGGAGACCCGGCCCGCCTCCGGGGAGACGGCCGCGGCGGGGAGGGCGTAGAGCCGGTACCGCCGCAACCACCGCAGCACGAGGCCCTGGCTCACGGTCAGTTGCTGGATCTTCGGCGCCTCGACCACGACCTCGCGTTGCGTGAGGAGGCCCGCGCGCGAACGGAACCTGCCGCCGTCATGGCGGAGCGTGAAGTTGTGGTGTCGCAGGAACGCGGCCGTCACCGTGAGCAGGAGCGCCACGCCCGCGATGGAGGCGATCACGGCGGCCGCGAGCCCCACCTGGGCGAGCGCCCCGAGACCGGTGAACGCGCTCGCGGCAGTGTCGACGCCGGCCTCGACCGCTTCCAGGATCGGATCGAGGGAATCGCCGGGCTGGAGCAGGTCGGTCAGCACGCCGACCAGCGCCGCCACGAAGATGAAGTTCCGGCTGGCGAGCCCGATGCGCACCATGTCGGCCGGGCCGAGCCGGAGAAGGACGGGGCCCGGTCTGACGCCGGACCGCGCTTCCGCCGGAGCGGCCGACCCGCTCGCGGCCGCCGCCGCCGAGTCCCCCTCGCCCGCGGCGGGGCCCTCGAGGACGGGTCGAAGCGCCGTCACGCTGCGCTGCAGCCGGTGGGCGACCTCCGTCCTGATCGACGGCAGTTTGCCCTCGGCCTGGACCGAGCCCGACGTATCCAGGGTGACCGACACCAGCCCGAACAGGCGGTCGACCGGGGACCGCCTGACGTTGATGCCCTGCACGCGCTCGTAGGGGAGGTCGAGCGCCGTCTTCTTGAACACGCCTTTGCGGATGAGGAGTCGGTCGCCGGCGATCCTGAACCTGAAGCACGCCCACTGAACCGCGCCCACTACGAAGGGCAGCAGGAGCACCGCCCCGAGCACGAGGAGCAGAATCCCGAGAGCGCCGGGATCGTCCCGCACCAGGGGTATGATCGCGATCAGCGGGATCAGGGCGCCCATCATCGCTCGCGCCAGGATCCTGAAGACGTTTCCGGCGAAGAAGAGAAGGGCGAAGGGGGAGGAGCGCTGCCATTCGCCGGGGTTCGGCGGATTCACCGGCCGGTGTCCCCCGCGGTTTCGAAGCGTTCGTCGGAATCCGCGGCGGGCGCCCCGGATTCTATTCGTTCCGAGATGTAGACGCGCAGCCGCTCGGCGGTCTCCCGTCCCAAACCGCGGACGCGGTTGCCGAGGCCGCCCCCCGCCGGAAAGACCGACAGGCTGGCCAGCCCGAACCGGCGGTCCAGCGGCGTGCTGTGGAGCTTGGTGTGCTGCACGCGGTTGAAGGGGAACGCCTTCACGGAGCGCCACAGGACGCCGGACTTGTACAGGAGGTCCTTCTCGCGGACGACGTACCCCCGACGCGGGACGGCGATGAGCGGCCATACGATGGAGCACACGCAGAAGACCCCCAGGGCCGTCCACAGGAGGGCCGGCAGCCACGGCACGGACTCCGCGATGGCGGCCCGGTTGCGAGGGGATACCGCCATCTGGAACCCTCCGGCCCCCAGGACGTAGACGACGGCCCGGATGGTCGCCCCGACCTGGAGGCGCCTCGCGAAACGCGGGTGAAGCGGCATCCAATCCACGGCCTCCGCGCCGGGCAGGGCGTCCAACGCCACTTGACGGTTGACGAAATTGCCGGGTACCCGGAGTCCCGGGGTCGCTGGGGTCGCTGGGGTCGCCGGGGTCGCCGGGGTATCCGGACCGCGACCCTCAGCGACCATCGTCGGCCTGGGCCTGGTACAGTCGGAGACCCTCCTCGAAGGTCGCAATGACTTCGGCCCATCTCGCGACTTGTGGCATGCGACGAGTCTCGCGTGCCATATGTGGCACGTCTGCTGTTTTGCGCGCCATAGCTCTGTAGATGTGGCACGCAAACGGCGGGAACTGGACAACAGGAACGGTGCGGTTGGCGATTCGACCTGACATCAGAATACCTCTCGGCCCTCGGCGATGTTCAGCAGCTTCGGAAAGACCAGTATGCGCGCTCGGCGGCCGCTGCCAGAGGTGATCTCCCTGAGGACGCCCCTGTCCTCGAATGCTCCGACCCAGCGCAGGGCTGTTCGCCGGGGAACCCCTGAGGCGTGGGCGAAGGCGGAGCTGGAGAGGATGGGGTTCTCGAACAACCAGCGGAGAGCGTCGATCGCTCCCCGCGAACGCGTAACGGAGGTGAACCAGCCCGTGGTCTCTTCGTAGAGAGCCAGAATCGCCTTGGCCTTGGTTCGGTTGTCTTCGGCCTGGATTCTCACTGCCTCGAGAAAGAGTTGGCACCAGCCGGTCCAGTCATCGTCGCGCGAAACGCGGAGCAAGCCGTCGTAGTACCTGTCTCTCCTCTCCTCGAGATATGCACTGACGTAGAAGACGGGTTCCCGGATCAGCCCGTGTTGCCAGAGGAACAGGGGCACGAGCATGCGGCCCAGCCGGCCGTTTCCATCAAGGAACGGATGTATCGCCTCAAACTCGGCATGCAGTATGGCGAGCTGGACAAGCCGGTCGGACGTCTCGCCGTGCAGGTAGCGCTCCCACATGTCCATGGCGGCGGGAAGCTTGTCGGCGCCTATCGGCACATAAGTGGCAGCCTCGAGGGGCGATCCCGGCGGCCCGATCGAGTTGGGAATCCGCCGATACGCCCCAGCGGACTTGCCCGTGCCTCGAACGCCCTCGAGCAGCACGCGGTGCGCCGTCAGGATTACGCGCTGGCACAGCGGAAGGTCTTCAAGGAGCGCGATGGCTCCGCGCATCGCTGCGCGATAGTTCAGTACTTCCTGAATGTCATCTTGGCGTTCGGTGGAGGCCGTTCGTTCCCCGGCCACGAATCCGAGCACCTCGCCCATGGTGGCGCGGGTGCCTTCGATGCGCGAGGAGAGGACCGCCTCCTGCGTTGTCAGCGGAGTCAGCAGGATGTCCGGGCCGGGTATCGTCGCGAGTAACTCATCGTAACGGGCCAGAGCAGAAGAGGCCGGCCCGATCAGCGGGATGAGCTTCGACCAGTCCAGTCGGTCGTCAGGGGGAAACGCCCCCTCCACGTATCGAATCGGAGGCATGACTAGACGGGATCCACGCCACAGCGTTGCGCTTGTGGCGCGCAAGAAGGTTCGTGTGCCATGCGAGTCTCAGAGATCACCTTGTGTGCCATAAGATGCTATTTGTGTCACGGTAGCCGCGCTCGCGCAAGACCACGGCGCGGCTCACGAGCCACGCTGCGCCGCGCCCACCGATACCTTCCGACAACTTGCGCTCGGCCGTCAACCTGACTTCAACGGCCCCAGAAGCGGGGCCGCGTCCGCCCTCGCTTCCCCAAGCGGTGGCCGGAGATGCGGTTGCCGCCGGACGAGGTCCGGTCGATCCTTGATGGTACACCAACTTGCCTGTTCAAGGACCGGCTCGATGACGGAAGATCACGACGCTGCCGAGAAGAAGAGACGCGACGCGGAAATCGAACGCGCGATCGAAGCGCTGCTCGCGCTCCGCAAGGAGAGCAGGCTGGACGGCGTGAGTTGGAAGGTCCTGCGCGACGCGGGGCGGCGGTGAGCAGGAGAGGCGGCAGGCCGATGCGTTTACTGCCATGTGTATTGTGCGTGGGTCTCCTGGGGGTTGGCGTCTCGGGGTGCGGGGTGGCCGAGGGACCGACGTCCGTCGGGCCGTTCGACGTGCTCCTCACGGGGGCGCGGATCGTGGACGGGGCGGGGAACCCCTGGGTGCGGGGCGACGTCGGCCTGCGCGGGGACCGGATCGTGGCGGTCGGGAACCTCGCGGGACACCCGGCGGCGCGCACGATCGACGCGGCGGACCGCGTGGTCAGCCCTGGCTTCATCGACATGATGGGTCAGTCGAGCGTCGTCCTCATCACGGATCCGCCCAGTGCCGAGAGCAAGCTGCGGCAGGGGATCACGACCTACCTCTCCGGCGAGGGCGGGTCGGCCGCGCCCCAGAGCGATGCCACGCAGCCCTGGGGCCTGATCGTGAACGGCGAGGAACTGCGCTGGCGGACGTACGCCGAGTACTTCGCGCACGTCGAGCGCATCGGGATCCCGATCAACGTCGTCCACAACGTCGGACTCACCCAGGTGCGGCGCGTGGTACTGGGCGAGGAGGACGTGCAGCCGACGCCCGAACAACTCGAGGAGATGAAGGCGCTCGTGCGACAGGCGATGGAGGACGGCGCCGTCGGGGCTTCCACGTCTCTCATCTATCCCCCCGCCGTGTACGCGACGACGGAGGAACTCGTCGAACTCACGCGCGTCGCGGGCGAGTACGGCGGGACCTACTTCACGCACATGCGGAACGAATCGCACTCGGTGCTGGAGGCGATCCGCGAAGCGATCGAGATCGGCGTCCGCGCCGGCACCCCCGCCCACATCTATCACCTCAAGGCCGCGGGACAGGAGAACTGGCCGCTGATGGCCGAGGCCCTCGCCCTCATCGACTCGGCGCGCGTGGCCGGGATCGACGTAACGGCGGACATCTATCCCTACATCCGGAACGGGATCGGCCTCGGGTCCTTCCTCCACCCGCGGCACTACGCGGGCGGCAGGGCTCCCTTCCTGGAGACCCTGTCCGACCCCGCGGTGCGGGCCGAACTCCGCCGCGAGGTGGAGATGACGTCGGACTGGGAGAACTGGTACCGCCACGTGGGGATGGACTGGGACAAGGTCCTCATCGTCTCCGCTCCCGACGAAGTGGACCAGCGGGTGATCAACCTCTCGGTCGCCGAGGCGGCGGACCTCCTCGGGACCGATCCCTGGGACGCGTTCTTCGATCTCGTGCAGGCCGGCGGCGTGAGCGTGAACCCGGAAAGCATGAACGAGGAGCAGAAGTGGCAGGCGCTCCGGGCCGAGTTCGTGATGATCGACACCGACGCCTCTCCGGTGAATCCGGCGACCACGGCGAGTTCTCATCCGCGGGCGTTCGGGGCCTTCCCGCGCGTGATCGCAAAGTACGTGAGAGAGGACGGGATCCTGAGTCTGGAGGACGCCGTGCGCCGCATGACCTCGCTCGCCGCCCGCCGGCTGGGGCTGGCGGACCGGGGCCTGATCGCGCCGGGGATGGCGGCGGACCTCGTCATCTTCGATCCGGAGGAGGTGCGGGACATGGCCCGTTTCGGCGACGCGATGCGCTATGCCGAGGGGATGGACTACGTGTTCGTGAACGGCGTGCCGGTGATCGACGGCGGCGCGCTGACGGCGGCGCAGCCCGGTCGGCTCCTGCGCCGCGAAACGGGAGCGATGCCGTGATGAGCCGGAGTGCGAAGATCCATGCCACCACTCGCGCCCGCCGGATCTACCTGCTCGCCGGGGCCGGCCTCCTCGTGTCGGGAGCCGCGGGCCCGGCGGGGGAGGGCGCGCCTTCCCCGCCGCACGGCAGCGATGCCCGCTTCGTGGTCGAACTCGAGTGGCCGCGCGAGAACATCGCCCGCACGCTCGGCGTCGCCCGCTCGGAACTCGGCATGTACGGCCGCGGCAACCCGTTCCAGACGCGGGACATCGGCGACCTGACGTGCGTCGTCGGCCCCCTCTTCGCGCTCGACATCGACGACGGGTTCGCGTTCGACATCGATGAGCCCGTCGACCTCGTGGTCACGTACGCGCCGGAATTCACGGGGCCGTTCAGCGTCGGGTTCAACGACAACGGCGGCGACGGGATCGGCGAGTCCGCGACCGTCGAGCCCGAGTCCGGCCCCGCGTCCGGCTCGGCGCTCGCCACCGCCCGGGTGAGGCTCGAGCGCGCCCGCTTCGCCGCGCACGGCATCCGCGACACGGACCTCGCCATCGGCGGCCCGGAGGGGATCGCCCTGTGCGACATCGAGGTCGTGCGCAGCCACGCCACGCCCGTCCCGGCTGGCTACGGCACGCTGCGCCTGGCGGTCGAGGATGCGGCGAGCGGGCGTCCGGTCCCAGCACGGTTCGGCCTCTACGACGAGACCGGCCGCGCTCCGCTCCCCTCCGAGCGCTCCGTCCTCGTGCACCGCTTCGTCGACGAGGTCCGGCTCCTGTGGGTGAACCCGCGCACGTGGTGGCCCTCCGAACACCGGCTGGCGTTCTACGTCGATGGGGAGTACGAGGCCCGCCTCCCGGTCGGGAGCTACGAACTCGTCGCGACGCGGGGCCCCGAATACCGAGGCTACGAGCGGACCGTCGAGGTGCGCGCCGATGAGACGACCGATCTCACTGTCTCCCTGGAGCGCTACGCCAACCTCCCCGCCGAGGGCTGGTACTCCGGCGATTCCCACGTCCACATCGCGCGCGAGCATACGGAGGACGACGCCGTATGGGCCCAGATCGCGGCCGAGGACATCCACGTCGCGAACCTGCTCGAGATGGGGAACATCGCCGTCACCCACTTCAAGCAGCCGGCGTGGGGGGAAGCGGGACAGTACGTGCGCGAGGGCCACGCGCTCGTGTCCGGGCAGGAGGACCCGCGCACCGTCCAGCGGGGGCACACGATCCACCACAACCTGCAGCGTCCCATCCGCCCGGATCCGGAGTCCTACTTCCTCTATCACCGGGTGTTCGAGGAATCGCGCGCTCAGGGCGGGATCTCCGGCTACGCGCACATGGGCCAACTCTTCAACGGCGAGCGGGGGCTCGCGCTCGATATGCCGTTCGACCTCGTCGACTTCATCGAGGTCCTGCAGGGCGGGCGCCTGTACGACGACATCTGGTACAGCTTCCTCAACCTCGGCTTCAACGTCCGCCCCATCGCCGGCGCCGACTACCCGTACTTCGGGCCCACGCTGCCCGGGGTCGAGCGCACGTACGTGAAGCTGGACGGGCCGTTCGCCCCGAACGAGTGGTACAACGCCTACCGCTCGGGCCACACCTACGTGAGCAACGGACCCTTCCTCGAGTTCCGCGTGAACGGGCGGGAGATGGGCTCCGAGCTTCGCGTCGAGCGCGGGGAGAGCCTCGAGATCGTGGCGGAAGCGTCGCTGAACCCCGACATCGACCGCCTGAACCGGCTGGAACTCGTCGTCCACGGAGAGGTCGTCGCCGCCGCGACCCAGGCGTTCGGGGACGGCGACCGGCTGCGGCTCGCCACGCAGATCGAGGCCGACGAGAGCCTGTGGGTCGCCGTCCGCGCCTTCGGCGACCGCGACGGAGAACGGGACATGACGGTGGCGCACAGCGCTCCGGTGTTCGTCGTCGTGGAGGACGAGCCCTGGTGGAAGCTGGAGGCCGTGCCCGAACTCGTCGCCCGCCACCGGGCCAAGCTCCAGGAACTGCTCACCGAGCCCATCCGGCCCGCGGGCGATCTCGAGTACTGGGAGACGACCCGCCTCCTCGAAGAGGAATGGGAACAGCAGCGCCTCCGCCTCGAACCGCGCGTACAGGAGGCCGAAGCCCGCTACCAGGCCCTCCTCGACCGCGCCGCCGCGGCGGCTACTTCGTCATGAGCGGCTGACTCCGATCTCTCGCTCGAAACGGTCGTCCAGGAAGGTTGCCATGTCCTCCGGGACGCCTGCCGCATCGGCGTAGGCCGACCAGCCGTCCAGCGCCTCGATCACCTGCTCGATGATGCGTCTTCCGTCGGCCGGGACGTCGAACGTGCGTCCCACACGGAGCAAGTCCGTCCGCGTGATGCTGCGGAAGCGCCCGTTGACCGACATCTGGTGCTGCCGCGTCCACGTGTCGTTCTCCGCGTACGTCAGGTCGTAGGCGGGCGCGAGCCGCCAGCGGCCGCTCGGATCCATGAGAAACCCGAAGTTCTTGACGTGGTCGTCGAAGTTGACCGTCGCCACGTTGAACACCATGCGCCGGAACGCCTCGTTCACCGATGGCTGCCCCAGATCCAAGGCACGGATCGTGTCGAACCAGCCTTCGTAGCTGAACACGAACTGGTCGTTGAAGTCGATGTGCTGCAAGCCACCGAGGCTGTGCAGGTGGAGTCGTCCGAAATCGGTGCGGTCGAAGCGTCGCGTCATGAAGTGGGCCAGATCGCCGTCGCGCAGCAGGTGGGTCTTCGCCATCCGGATCCCGGCGTCTCGCGCCATGCGGGAATAGGCGTATTCGACGCGACCCCAGGGACCGGGGTGTCGGTGGGTGCGCATGCCCAGCCCCGACGCGTCCCGGCTCACGCCGTCGAACTTGATGAGCCACAGTTCTTCGCCGGCTTCTGGATGCGCGAAGCCCGATCGCACGCGGCCCGTTTCGCGATCCCAGCGAATCAGCGCCTTGGGCCGGGCACCGCCCGCGCTTCCTCCCACCTGCATCATTTCCGGCACCGCGACCGAGACATCCCCCTCGATCACGCGTCGCGCCTGGTCGACGAGCGCTTGCACCTCCAACGCCTCCTCGGTGCCCGGGCCGGGGTCGTGCGCAGGCTGAAACTCCAGCGCGCCCATCGCGCGATCTCCCACGTAGAGCAGCCGCTGGAGCGGCGACAATGCGTCCTCCGGGCGCCCCCGCGCCTCGAAATAGCGTCGGATCACGGCGTTGCCGAAACGGTCCGGCAGCGCATCGGCGAACACTCCGGGGAGTCCCAGGAACGCGGGCCTGCCGGCGAGTTCGGGGAAGGAGACCGGTCCCAAGCGATCAAGCGGCAGGTGAATCGGCGAGATCTCGAGTCCGGAATCCCGGAACGCGCGGTCGTACTCGAACGTGATCCGCCCGTCGTCCGTTTCGAGGAGGAGACCGACGTCGCGTCCCCACAGTTGCACGCCGACCGTGGTGTATCCGTTCACGAAGCCGGCTCCGGCGGCGGTCGTCCGGACGCCCGCTGGCGCACCTTGCCCTTCAGTTGCTCGATCTCATAGGGGGATGGCTCCAGAGGCGGGATAAGGGCCTCGAACGCCTGGACCCGCCCCAGGCCGCGCATGATCCGCACCAGCGTCTCCGTGCCCACGCTGTGCCCGGCCTCCACCCGGTCGATCGTTCGGGCTCCGACTCCGGCACGGGCGGCCAGATCCTTCACGCGAAGGTTCTGGCGGAGGCGCAACGCCTTGAGCCGCGCGCCCAGTTCCCGCATCACATCCGGTGTGCGGCTCGTGGCGACGATGGTTCCCATGTGCCGGCGCTCCAGTCCGATTCGTGGTCCATGGCCAAGCGCGCCCTGTCTTGGTGACGCGTAAACGAAGCCAATCTAGGCACGGAGCGTGTCTGCGTCCATTACGCAACATATGGCGTGTTTACAGCAAATACACATATAACGCGCCGTATACGACGCATAATAACGATCCATCATCGCAGTGCCCGCGCAGCACGGCCGTTCCGTTCGCAGCATTCTGCGCGCCGCCGGCGCATGCGCGCGTATCGGTGCTTTCCGTACGTTGGTGAGAGGCATGGATGCCCCGGCACGTCATTGGTGTGGTGTCGCAGAAGTCCGCGAGCCACCGAGAGCGCCGAGGCGCCGATCTCTGCAAGGCGCTCCGACGAGGAATAGCAGAGCTATTGCGAGAGGAGGAGCAACGCCGCAGGGGCGGATGCATCGGCGCTCGAATGGCCGTGGGCTTCTGCGATACCACACTAGGAGGACCCTATGCGCCGCCCCGCTCTTCTCGCTCTCTGCTTCGTTCTATCTCTTGCCGCCCTGGCCCCGGCCATCGGGTCGAAAATCCGAGCGCAGAGCCTTTCGCCGATCGATTCCGAGACGCGCTGGACGCTGTCCGCGGTGGGGGATGTGATCATGAACCGGCGCACGGCGCCGTTCGATCACCCCGGCGACCCGGGTTTTCACGACCTCGCCAACATCATCCGCGCGACGGATGCCGCCTTTCTGAACCTCGAGCAGTCCGTGTTCCGGCTGCAGGAGTTCACGGGCTGGCCGGCGGCGGAGAACGGCGGGAACTACGAGGTGGGTTCGCCCGAGACGCTCAAGGATCTCGTGGACATGGGGTTCAACCTCTACAACCGGGCGAACAACCACTCGACGGACTACGGGGTCGAGGGCATGCGCCTCACGAACCGGCTGATGGACGAGTGGGGCCTCATCCACTCGGGAACGGGCGAGAACCTGGGCTGGGCCAGCCGTCCCGGATATCTCGAGACGCCGAAGGGCCGGATCGCGCTCATCGGGATGGCGTCGACCTTCACGCCGATGTCGCGCGCCGGCAAGACCGGGCCCACCGTGCAGGGGCGGCCGGGGCTGAACCCGCTGCGGCTGAGCACGCGCTACGAGGGATCGCCGGAGACGATGGCCGCGCTGCGGGATGTGGCGCGCCGGCAGGGCGCGAACGTGTCGGACGACCCGGACGCGCCCGTCCGCGTATTCGGTTCCACCGTGTTCCCCGGCGACGAGGACCGCGCGACCGTGTCGCTCAACGACGAGGACCGCGAGCGCGTCCTGCACGAGGTGCGGAACGCCACGGACCAGGCCGACTACGTCGTCGTGAACAGCCACTCGCACGAGCCGGGCAACGCCTTCGTGACGGCGCCGGCGTGGATGGAGGAGTTCGCGCGGCAGACGATCGACGAGGGGGCGGATACGTTCATCATCCACGGGCCGCACCAGCTCCGCGGCGTGGAGATCTACCGGGGCCGGCCGATCTTCTACTCGCTGGCGAACTTCATCTTCCAGAACGAGACGATCGACCCCATGCCCTCCGATCAGCGCGACCGCTACGGGATCCCGCTCGACCGGCTCGCGTCGGAGATCTACGACACGCGCTTCCAGGTGGACGAGGACGGCAACCCCACGACGGGCTTCCCCATCGGGTCCGAGTGGTACGAGAGCGTCGTTCCGGTCGCGACCTTCGAGGGAGAAGAGGTGGTCGAAATCATCTTCCACCCGATCGAACTCAGCTGGAAGGCGCCGCGCGGACGGCGGGGGACGCCGCGGATCGCGCCCGAGGAACTGGGCCGCCAGATCATCGAGCACCTCGCCGAACTGTCACGCCCCTACGGCACCGAAATCACGTATGAGAACGGCGTCGGCGTCTGGCGGCGCTAGGGAGTGCGGCGCAGTTCGACGGGTTGGCCGTGGGGGGTGTGGCGGTAGGCGTCCGCCCACGCCTCCTTGCGATCGTCGAGGGCCGCGGCGGAGCTGAGCCGGCGGTCGACGACGAGCCGTTCGAGGGCGGCGACCCAGTGGTGGTAGTACCGGGAGCCGTCGTCCGGCTCGCCGCGGGCCTCCGCCTCGGCGAGTTCGTCGGCGAGCGTCCCGGCCCACTCCTTCCAGGTGAAGTGACCCTCCTCGGAGAGCTTCACCGCGAGCGCGAAGGCCTGCGCCTGCCACGGCGCCTCGAACACCGGGCCGTCCTCGTCCGCGGGCAGCGGAGGGAGCGCCGCGAGACGTTCGGCGTCGACGCGTTCGGCCCCGCCCCCTCCGGCCCCGCCCCGCCCGGCGCTCGTCATCACGCCGGCTCCAGGTAGTCTTCCCACAGGTCGACGTAGATCGCGTCGCCGGCGCCGGCCCGCTCGCCCCACAGTTCCCGCGCCTCGAAGCGCACGGAGTAGACGTGTTGCGGGCGGCGGTCCAGGGGACGCCGTCCGTCCGCGTCCGTGTCCTGCAGCGCGTAGACGCCGTAGTCCTCGACCACGGTTCCCTGCCGCCCGCGGACGTAGCGCGGCTGCCGCGTATGGCCGCGCGGGTGGAGGTTGCGCGCGCGCACCCGGTCGTTCGGCGCGAAGCGGGCGGGTACATCCATGTCGAGGAGCCCGGCGCCCGGCGCCCCGGTGTTCGAAGGCGGGAGCCGCTGCGGCCGCGGCGCCCCCGGATCCGGGTAACCCGTCTCCAGCTCGGTCTCGGAGATCAGACCGCTCACGAGCAGCCGGGTCGTCATCATCCGGAACCAGCGCTCGTAGTAGGACATGCTGAGGTACTCGACCGGGGGGATGCTCTCGAGCGTGTAGCGGAAGGAGGGCCATTCGCGCCCCCGGCCCCACGGACCGACCGCCCTGGTGAGCGCGTACACGCGCCCTTCCCAGCGGTGGTGGAAGACGGGTTCGTTCTCCTCGGGCTCGATCGGACCGAAGCCGTCCATGCCGCCCATGTCGTGGACCGTGTTCACCGGTCGCCTCCCGCCGGGTCTCCGGACTGGCCTCCCGCCGGCGCCTCGACCCGGGCCACGCCGATCATCGAGTCGCGGCTGACGATCCCCGCCAGTTCCTCTTCGCTCATGTCCTCGGTGCCGGCGGGCCGCTCCGGGAGCACGAGATAGCGGATCTCCGCGGTGCTGTCCCAGACGCGGACCTCGACATCCTCGGGCACGTCGAGGCCGAACTCGCTCAGCACGGCGCGCGGCTCGATGACCGCCCGCGCCCGGAAGGGGGCAGACTTGTACCACACGGGGGGCAGGCCCAGCGTCGGCCACGGGTAGCACGAGCACAGCGTGCAGACGACGAGGTTGTGCACCTCCGGGGTGTTCGCCACCACCTTCATGTGCTCGCCCTGACCGCCGAGATAGCCGAGTTCGCCGATCGCCGCGGTCCCATCCGCCAGGAGCCGCTCGCGGTACGCGGGATCGACCCACGCGCGCGCGACCACCTCGGCTCCGTTCCGCGGGCCGATCCGGTTCTCGTACGTGTCGACGATCTCGTCCAGCGCCGCCGAATCCACCATCCCCTTCTCCACGAGGACGGACTCCAGCGCCCGCACCCGGAGGGCGATGTCCGGCGGCACGTCCTGGTGGTCATGATCGTGCCCGTGGTCGTGCCCGTGGTCGTGTCCGTGCCCGGTCTCGTGGGCGTGGGGGGACTCCGGCTGCTCAGCCATCAGCTTTCCCGGGGTGGCGAACGCGGCCGCTCCCACGGCCGCGTCCCTGATGAATCCGCGCCGGTCGACCGGCCGCCCTTCCGATTCGTCCATACGCACTCCTTGCTCCGTTCATGGTGTTCACGGGCTGCTGGACCGCGCAACGGCCTCGCCACGGCGAAGCGGCGGAAAGAAGCCCGAAATCAGGTCGAAAGCCACGTCTGAACGTTGTTCGAACGGCGGGGATTGCGCCATCCGGGTTCCCGCCCGCACCCTTCGGCGCATGACCGTCTCCTACGAGAACTCGAAGGCCGTCTTCGACGGGATCAAGGCCGCCGGCATCCGGAGCATCTCCGCCCTGCCGGAGACCTGGCTCGGTCTCCTCCTGCAGCGCGCCGAGGACGATCCCGAGGTCGATCTCATCCAGGTCGCCAAGGAGGAGGAGGCGGTCGGAATCGCGGCGGGGGCGTACTTCGCCGGCGAACCGCACATCCTGCTCATGCAGAACCACGGCTTCTTCGCGGCGATGAACGGGATCATCTCCCTCGCCCAGCTCTACTCCGTACCCCTCTGCATGCTCATCGCGGTCCGGGGGCACTGGGGCGAGCCGTACCCGTGGCACACTCGCGGCGGGATCGTGACGGAGGGGTTGCTCCAGGCGCTCAACATCCCCTACCACCACGCGAGAGATCCGGCGCTCGTCGCCAGGGAGATCGCCGAGGCCTACACGCTGTCGCAGAGTTCGCTCTCGCCGGTCGCGCTGCTTCTGACGCGCGACCTGATGGAAGTGTGATGCGGGACGGCGGATCGACCCGGGGGAAGGAGCGCTGATGCAGCGGGCGGACTGCCTGGAGCTGATCTACCCGGAGATCGAGGACAAGCTGGTCGTCACGATCATGGGGGCCTGCGCCCAGGAGCTGTACGACCTCGGCCACCGCGAGAACTTCTTCTACCTGCAGCACGCGATGGGACTCGCCTCGTCGATCGGCCTCGGCCTCGCGAACCATCTGCCGCACGAGAAGGTGATCGTGCTGGACGGGGACGGATCGGCGCTGATGAACCTCGGCACCTTCACCACCCTCGCGCGCTACCGGCCCCGGAACTTCCTCCACATCATCTTCGACAACGGGAGCCTCCTCTCGACGGGAGGGTTCGAGTCGCACACCACCTCGGGCGTCACGGACCTCGCCGCGATCGCGCGCGGGGCGGGGATCGAGCACGCGGTGTCCGTCGATTCGCCGATGGCGTTCGGAGAGGCGTTCGTCGAGGCGATGGAGCGGGACGACCTCGGCGTGATCGTGGCCCGGGTCGACGCCGTGGGCCCCGACCACTACGGCATGGACTTCGCGCTGCCCGAGAACGCCTTCCGCTTCAGGCGCTGCGTGCAGGAGCGCCGCGCCGCGACGGGTTGGGAGCCGCCCCCCCCGCCGGGGCACATGGGCGTCGCGTAGACTCGCTCACAGGCCGAAGTCCTCCGCGATCGAGTGGAAAGTTGCGGCGGCCGACAGGATCACGCCCGGCACTCCGGCCCCCGGATGCGTGCCCGCACCGACAAGATAAAGCCCCCGCAACTCCTCGCTTCGATTGTGGGGCCGGAACCAGGCGGTCTGCGTGAGGCGCGGCTCGATGCCGAACGCGTTCCCGAGCGTCGCGTTGTACTCGGAGCGGAACCTGTCCGGGGTGAACACATGCTTCACTTCGATCGCATCCCCGAGTCCCTCGAGTCCCCAGGTCTCGAGACGCCCGATCACCCTCCGGGTCATGGGTTCGGCCTCCCGCTCCCAGTCGATGCCCGAGGCGGCGTTCGGCACGGGTACCAGCACGTAGAGGCTCTCGCACCCCGGAGGGGCCATCGACGGGTCCGTGCGGGTGGGGGCGTGCAGGTACATGCTGAAGTCGGCCGCCAGCGATTTTCGGTCGAAGATGTCGCGCACGAGATCTTCATAGCGCGGTCCCAGAATCAGCGTGTGATGCGACAACTCGGGGTACTGGCGCCGGACTCCCAGGTAGAGGAGGAAACAGCTCATCGACTGGTGCATTCGCGCGAGCCGGCGGTCGGTCCAGCGTCGCCGCCGCAGGTGACCCAGGAGTTCGCCGTAGGTATGGCCGATGTCCGCGTTGCTGACCACGATGTCGGCGGGCAGGAGCGCTTCCGCGGGGTTCTCATCATCATCGCCCCAGGCGACCCGGACTCCCGTTGTGCGTCCCCCCTCCGCTTCGATGCGAACCGCGGCCGTCCCGGTGCGTACGATCCCGCCGATGTCGCGGAAGAGGGCCTCGAACCCCTGCACGAGGCTGTACATCCCGCCACGTGCGAACCATACCCCGCCCTCCTTCTCGAGATAGGGGATCATCAGGTAGATCGAAGGTGAGCGGAACGGGCTGCCGCCGAGGAAGAGGGGGTGGAAGGAGTACAGGAACCGGTGTCGCCAGTCGCGAAAGTAGCGGCGGACGAAGCGTGCCACGGGCTCCCAGGCACGGAGGCGTACGACCCTGGGTGCGAAGGCCGCCATCGAAGAGAGGGTGTCGAACGGTCGCGCCCCGAGTCCCTCGCGGATGACGGCGTCGTAGATGGGGGCGAGCGCGGCGAAAAAGTCGTCGAGACGCTCCGCATCCCGCGGGTCGAACTCCGCCATCGCCGATTTCATCCGCTCGAGGTCCGAGGTGTAGTCGAGGTGGCTTCCGTCGTGGAACCAGACCCGGTAGAAGGGGTCGAGCGGCACGAGCGACACGTAGTTCCAGAGCCGCTTGCCCGCCGCCCGGAACACATCGTCGATGAGGTTGGGCGCGGTGATGAGGGACGGGCCCGTGTCGAAGATGTAGCCGGCATCGCGGAACTGTCCGGCGCGCCCGCCGAGTTGCGGTTGCTGCTCGACGAGCGTCGTCGCAACCCCGGCCGCCTGGAGACGGATGGCCGCGGCCAGCCCGCCGAAACCGCTCCCGATCACCACCGCTTTCCCGCTCACGGCCCCGTCCGCGTCAGCCGCTTCCCTTGTGGACCGTCGGGAGCAACTGGCCGGCCCTGCGACTGCGGGGGAGGGTCTGGAGGCGCCCGAGGCCCTGCCTTGCCCGCGAGACCTTGTCCGGAAGGGACGTGTGGGCTCGAAGGGTGAAATTGTCGTAGCCGTTCGCCCTCACGCGGTCGTGGATCCCGCGGTAGACCTGGGCCGCGACGGTCACGGGCCGCTGGAAGAAGGGCGGCAGGTGCGGAATCCCCTCGTACGACGCCTCGTAGGCGGCGTCGGCGTGGGCCATCATCTCTTCGAGAAGCGCGACGTAGCCGGGCCGGATCTCGGCGCCGGCCCGCATGCGCAGGAGCGATGCCCGCGCGACGCCGTGGCGGGCCATGCGGTCCGCGGGCAGGTACACGCGGCCCAGCGCCAGATCCTCGCCCACGTCGCGGATGATGTTGGTCAGCTGCATCGCGTGGCCGAGGGCGTGTGCCCGCTCCAGGACCCAGGGGTCGGATACCCCGAAGGCCCGCGTCAGCCAGGCGCCGACGACGGATGCGACGCGATACGTGTACTCGCGCAACTCCTCCAGCGATCGATAGGCGCGCGGTTCCACGTCCATGCGCACGCCTTCGATCAACTCCGCCGCGAGGTCGAACGGAATCCCCCGCCGCGCCATCTCGCCCATCACGACGTCGGCGAGTGGGAGGTCGGTTCGTTCGCCTTCGTGAGCCGCCCGGCAGATCTCCTCCCACACATCGAGCGTCCGGTGGAGCCTCGCCACGGTGACACGGGCGCCGTTCGGCCGGGCCGCTTCATCCACGAGGTCGTCGGTGAACCGGCAGAAGGCGTAGATCTCACGCACGAGCCTCCGCGCCTCCGGCGGAAAGAGGAGCGAGGCGAACGAGAAGCTGCGGCTGTGGTGCGCGAAGTAGCGACCCCAGCTCGCGCGCGGCCCGAGGGCGAGGGCGCGGGCCGCGATCCGGGCGGCGGTGGTGGCGGACGACGGTGACGGCCGCGAACCCATGACCTGACGGGAGCCCGCGCGGGGCCCCTGGGCGACCGCCCGCCGGCAACGGTCGCTCCACGAGACGACCAGGTCGACGAGGGACGGGTCCGCCCCCGCGGCGCGCAGATCGGCGCCAAGCGCGAGGCCCTCCAGCCGGACGCGTGCGGCCGCCTGTTGGGCCATGCCGGTCCGGAAGAACTCGACGACGGCGGATTCCGGCGTCTGCTCGAACCAGTCCCATCCGCGATCGCCGAGCACGGAGGTCCAGGTGCGGTTGGCGAAGTCCTGCAGCTTCGGCTTCCCGGTGCCCGCATCGGGGCAGTAGTCGAGCAGGTCGTCCACGGCCTGGTAGAAGGCGCCGAGCCGGACCCCGAGTTCGCGCAGCGTGATGGGCGAGATCCGGGTCCCATCGGGCCGTCCGGCGCGGCCCATCCAGCCCGGCAGGGCCGCGGCGACACCGAACAGAGCGCCGCTCTTCGCCCGCACGACCTCCCCGTACAGCGGGGCGGGGTTCGCCGCGGCGGATAGTTCGCGCTGCATGCGCTCGCCGCGCACCGTCGCTTCGACCGCGTCCGTGAACTCCGCGAGGAATGGCTCCGACCGCACCATGTGGGCGACGCGGTAGGCGCCCGTGAGGTAGAGGTCCCCCGCGAGGAGGGCGGCCCCCTGCCCGAGCCGGGCGAACAGCGTGGCCGCGTTCCGGCGCTCCGTCCCCCCGTCCAGCACGTCGTCGTGCTGGAGCGACGCCTCGTGCGCCATCTGCACCGCCAGACAACCCAGCCAGAACCGGTCGCCGAGATCCGCCCGCCGCACCTCCGGAACGAACGCGAGCGCGGCGTGCGGGCGCAGGAGCTTGCCGCGGACGGGCGGCACCTCGACGCCGCGCCGGCCGGCGATCGCGGCCGCGCGCTCCAGACCCGCGACGAGTGGTTCGCCGGGGGCCCGGGCCACGCTCTGCCCGCTCACGCCCGCGCTCCCTTCCACACGGCCAGGAGGACGGCCAGCGTCGCCAGGACGGCCCACCAGTAGCCCGCGGCGAGCGTCATCGCCACAGAGAGCGCCAGCACCGTCCCGTAGTAGGTTGCCATGAGCCGCGCCGGGATCCGGTCGGCCACCGGGCCCGCCCGCACCGCGTCGAACCCGGCCATGATGAAGAGGCTCGTCACCATCCAACCCGCGAGGTTCACGAGCGGCATCCCGTAGTAGGGTCCGGCGGACTCCCACACCCAGTAGGACGTGAGCGAACTCATGGCGGGATCGAGCGTCAGATCCCAGGTCGTGAGCAGGATCGCGCCGACCGCCCAGCGCGCGAGTCGCCCCCGGGACGCGCGCCGCGCGAGGACGTAGGCGGGGAAGGCCATCATGAACCAGCTGAACGGGATCAGGAACGGCACGAGCCCTGCCACGCGATAGCCGAGCATGGGGGTGTAGCGGTATCCGCCGAACGGGAAGCCGGTCGCCGTGCCCAGCAGTTCGGCCCCCAGCGAGAGGCCGCCCGCGACGAGGAGCGCGGGAATCCAGCGCGCACCGACACGCGCCGTGAGCGAGTACGCCAGAACCAGGAACGCGATGATCACGTGTCCGCGCGCAAAGATCAGAAAGGCGGGGGCATAGAATCCGGCGGACGAAGGGAAGCGGGCCAGGAGCTGCGGGTGCAGCCCGAACGACGCGAAGCCCGCGACGGAGGCGGCCGAAAAGAGTCCCAGGACGGCGAGCCCCAGCCGGTCGACGTGCGTCGGGTCGGCGAGGCGGGCGGCATCAGCCACGGTCGTCCAGCCAGTCCCGGAACGCGGCGAGACCGTCGAGCGCGACAAGGTCCGTGAACGCTCCGTCGCCACCGCTCACCTGTATGCCGCGTACCGCGTTGCCGCCGAGAACGAGGGCGAAGGGCTGGGCCGGATCCGCGAGTCTCCCCGCCGCCTCCACGAAGCGGAGGAGGTCGGCGGCCGTCGCGGGAGGTGTGAACGATACGCAAACCAGCGACGCGCCCAGCGCTCGCTGTGTCGCCACGATCTCGGGAGCCGGCACCCCCGTCCCGAGGTGCTCGACGTTCCAGCCCCTGTGCAGGAGCAGGAGCCGCACGAGTTGGGATCCCAGGATGTGCTGCTCGGGCTCGACCGTCCCGACGACGGCGGTCGGTCTTTGAGGGTCGGGCTCGTCAGCCTCCCCGCCGGCCGCGGCGAGCAATCGCCCGATCGCCTCCCCCGCCTCGCGGCTCGCGGCCCGCTCGTCCGCGATGCGAAGCTCTCCGCGCTCCCAGCCGTCTCCCACCCGCTTCATGAAGCCGCCGAACACGCCGTCGAGGACGCCCGGATCCGGGACGTCGCCGCGGGCCGCGACATGCCACAGGAACCTCCCGATCAGACGCGATTGCCGGATCCGCAGCCAGTGCACGAGCGCATCGCAGGCCGGTGCCGGATCGCCGCGTTCGAGTGCCTGCATTGCGTGCCAGACGTGGGTCGCATGGCTTCCGAAGCCGTGGAGATAGACCCTCCGGTCCCGCGCGCGCGCCACATCCAGCACGAGGTCGAGAGGGATGCGGCGGTGCCCTCCGGAGGTCGCGGCCATGCGGGGGCTGTCGAACCATCGCTTGACGGTCGACGGATGGATGTCGAGAAGCTCGGCTACATCGCCGGTTCCCAAGTCGACGGCAGGGTTCTCCGCAAGACTCCACATCCGTTCATTCCATGTCGAAAACAAACGATACAACGCGAATGTGAAGTCATACTACCCATAAATACGACCATTTCGCAAGAAATGATCGTTTTGCGCGATTCGGTGCCAGCCTGCGATTCGGTGCTAGCGTTGAGATTCGGGCGGCGAGCCTTCAATCACTGCCCGGACCCGTGCCCCGAAGGCCCGCGCCCGCTCCATCACCTCGGCTTCGTCCACCGTCCGGACCTGCCCCTCGCTGACGACCACGCGGCCGTTCACGAGGACCGTGGAGACATCGCCCCCTCGAGCCGCGTACACGAGGTGGGAATAGACGTTATAGAGGGGCGTGAGCCCGGCGCGCCGGGTGTCGAGCAGCACGATGTCGGCCCGCTTTCCCGGCTCGAGCGAGCCGATGCGGTCGTGGAGGTTCAGTACGCGGGCGCCCCCCATCGTCGCCATGCGGAAGACGGTCTCCGCCGGGAGCGCGGTGGGGTCGGCGTTCGTGAACTTGTGGAGCTTGGCGGCGGCGTCCATCTCGTCGAACAGGTCGAGGTCGTTGTTGCTCGCCGGGCCATCGGTGCCGAGTCCGACGGGTATTCCCGCGGCGAGCAGTTCCACGACCGGCGCCGCCCGCGGAATCCCCAGCTTGAGGTTGCTCTGCGGGTTGTGCGAGATCCCGGCGCCCCCGGCCGCGATGCGTTCGATGTCCTCGTCCGAGAGGTAGATGGAGTGGGCGAGCACCGTCCCCGGGCGGAGCGCGCCGATCGACTCGAGCGCTTCCACCACGCCCATCCCGGTCCGTTCCGTCGCGGTCGCGAACTCGCTCGCATCCTCGGCCGTGTGGATCTGAAACGGGGCATCGTGCTCGATGGCCAACCGCAGGGCGGCACGCACGTCGTCGAGGGAAGTCGTGTACAGCGAGTGGGCGGCCGTTCCGGGAACCAGCGTGGGGTGGTCGCGATACGTCTCCATGAACCCCGCCGCGTCGGCCAGCGTCTCGGCCGGCGAGGCGAAGTCGGGGGCGGGGAAGCCGATGACGTGCGGACCCATGACGGCGCGGATGCCGGCATCGATGACCGCCCGCGCAGCGTCATCGCGGAAGTAGTACATGTCCGCGAACGTCGTCGTCCCGCTCTTCAGCATCTCGATGGACGAGAGCAGCGTGCCCCAGTAGACGAAGTCGGGATCGACCAGTTCGGCCTCGGCGGGGAAGATGTGCTCGTTCAGCCACGTCATCAGCGGCATGTCGTCCGCGAGTCCCCGCAGGAGCGACATGGCGGCGTGGCCGTGGGTGTTCACGAGGCCGGGGATCACGAGGTGCCCCGTCGCGTCGAGCACCGTCACGCCGGCGGGGCGGGGAGCTTCACCGTCGAGGACGGCGGAGATCCGGCCCCCCTCCACGAGCACCGCGCCTCCCTCGAGGACGGCGCCCGCCTCGTCCATGACGACGACCGTGCCGCCGTCGATCAGGATCCGGCCGCCCTCCGGGGCTGTATCGCCCGCATCGGCACCGGCCGTACACGCGGACAGGAGAACGCCGGCGAGCAGGAGTCCTCCGCCGGCGCGGAGAAATCCGCGGAGAAATCCACTGCCAGCGCGGGCAATGGCCTTTTTCACCGCGTGCGACAACGGCTAGCCGTCCTGCGGCTGCGGGACGATCCGGATGTAGGGAAGGGGCTGCTCCCAGCCCTCCGGGAACCGCTTCTTCGCTTCCTCGTCGGTGACCGCCGGCGCGATGATCACGTCGTCGCCCTGCTCCCAGTTGGCCGGTGTGGCGAGTTGCTTCTCGGCCGTGAGCTGGCACGAATCCAGGAGCCGAAGGATCTCGGCGAAGTTGCGGCCCGTGCTCATCGGGTACGTGAGGGTGGCCTTGATCTTCTTGTCCGGGCCGATGACGAACACGGAGCGCGCCGTGGCGTTGTCCATCGGCGTGCGGCCCTCGGACGTGTCCCCCGCGTCGGCCGGCAGCATGTCGTACGCCTTGACGATCTCCAGCCTGGGGTCGCCGATCAGCGGATAGCCGACGGCGTGCCCCTGCGAGGCCTCGATGTCCTTCGACCAGGCCTCGTGGTCGCTCACCCCGTCGACGCTGATCCCGATGATCTTGCAGTTGCGCGCCGCGAACGCGTCCTGCAGGGAGGCCACCGCCCCCAGTTCCGTCGTGCAGACGGGCGTGAAGTCCTTCGGATGGGAGAAGAGGAGGACCCACCCATCCCCGATCCAGTCGTGGAAGCGGATTCTGCCCTGCGTCGTATCCGCCGTGAAGTCCGGCGCCGTGTCGTTGATGCGAAGCGTCATCGATACTCCCTGTGTTCCGTGTGTCGAGGCGGTCGCTCAAAAGCCGCCTGCTGGCGACGAAGCCCATGATCGGCCTTTCGCGCCATGGTGACAACGCCGGCCCCTCGCCAACTCTGGCCGACCCCGCCTTGACCCACGCATGTTTCCCCGCGACGTGCCACCGAACCCGACAGGCTGGAAACTCCGGAGGATCCCTGATGAAGATCGGACGCCGCGTCCTGCTGACGACCGCCGCGCTCACCGTCGCCATCGTCGCGACCGCGCAGGCGCACACGATGTTCCTGAAGCTCGAGAGTTTCTTCCTGGAGCCGCACTCGACGAACGTCGTTGCGCTCTTCAACGGGGACTTCGACGAGAGCGAGAACCACATCACGCGCGACCGCATGCTCGACGTGAGCATCGTGGGACCGGATGGCGTCGTGCACCCGCCGACCGAGGCGTGGCGCGACACGGCGATGTTCCACTGGCACGCGGACAGCGTCGACACGGCGCTGCTGACCTTCGAGACGGGATCGGCCGGGACCTACACGATCGGTGTGTCGACGGCGGCCCGCGTGATCCCGCTTACGGGGCCGGAGTTCAACGAGTACCTCGTGCACGAGGGCCTCGTCGACGAGCTCGCCGAGCGCGAAGCGGCCGGAAAGGCGAACGACGACGCGGCCGAGCTCTACAGCAAGCACGTTAAGGCGATCGTCCAGGTGGGCGACGACCGGAGCGGCGAATGGGCGGAGGAACTCGGCTATCCGGTGGAGATCATCCCGCTGCAGAACCCGTACGATCTCGTCGTCGGCGATGACCTGCAGGTGCGCTTCCTCCGCGCGGGCGAGCCGGTCGAGAACGCGCTCCTCTACGCGAACTACGAGTTCAACCCCCACTCCCACGACGACACCGGTGCGCACAATGAGGCGGTCGAGGCTCGCACGAACGCGGACGGCGTCGCGACGATCCCGCTCGTCGGCGGGGGCAGATGGTACATCCGGACGATCCACATGGTGGAGACGCCGTCGGAGCCCGACCTCGACTACGAGTCGAACTGGGCCACGCTCACGTTCCAGATCCGCGGCGGCTAGCCGGAAACCGCACCCAGATCAGGCTCCGGGAGACCGGCCGGCTAGTAGCCGCGCTCCCGGTCGACGACGGAGAGGAGCTGCTCGCCGGCCGCGAACCGGCGCAGGTTCTCGCGGAAGAGGGTCCACATCCGCTCCATGTGTTCATCGGAGTCGCCGCCGAGGTGGGGCGTGATGATCACGTTCGGCATCGACCAGAGGACATGGTCCCGCGGGAGCGGCTCGGGATCCACCACGTCGAGCCCCGCGCCCGCGATCCGGCCCTCCCTCAGCGCGTGGACGAGCGCCGCCGTATTCGTCGTGCGTCCGCGCCCGAGCGTGATGTAGAGCGCGGTCGGCCGCGTCAGCTCGAAGAAGGCCTCGTCGACGAGGCCGTCCGTTTCCGGCGTGAGCGGCAGGGCGTTCACGATGACGTCCGCCTCGGGAACCAGATCCAGCAGCTCTGACGCCAGCCCGACCCGCTCCACGAAATCGGGCCCCTCGCGGCTGCTGTTCCGCGTGGCGATGACCCGCATGCCGATCCCGTGCGCGATGCGCGCGGTCTCCGTGCCGATCCCGCCGAGGCCGATGACGAGCATCGTGCGGCCCCGGAGTTCGAGCAGTTCGCTCCCTTCTCCGCGGTAGGGCGAGGGGCCGGTCAGCGGCCGGATGTCCCAGCGCCGCTCGCGCTGCAGGTCGAGCGCTGTGTGGAAGCGTCGCGCCAGCACGAGTGCCATGCCGAGCGCGTGCTCCGCGCCGCCGGGGGCGAAGATCCGCTGGGCGTTCGTGATGACGAGTTCCTCGGCTTCGGAAAGCCCGGAGAGCGCGAGGTAGCGTTCGACGCCCGCCGAGGCGAGCTGCACCCAGCGGAGCCGGTCGCCGGCAGCGAGGATGTCCGCGTTCAGCACGCCGAGGACCGCGTCGGCGTCGTGCGCTTCGGCCGCCGCGGCCTGCCCGTCTCCGACGACGACGAGGTCCACGCCCGGCGCGACCTCAGCGAGTTCGGCCGTGCGGCCGGGCCACAGATCGGCGACGACGACTTTCACGGGCGGCTCCCAGTCAGGCGAGGATCGATCCGGCGAAGGGCCCGGACGCAGGCCGAGCACCCCGGCCGGGGCGCGCTCGGCTTCGGCCGCGCTCTCCGGCGGACGATCGGCGGCGCAGCCCGCGACCGCCAGCGCGGCGAGCAGCGAACACAGGCGAACCGGCGAGCGGGCTACGGATTCCCCCCCATCCGCTCCTGGTAGCGCGCGCCGCTGAGCACGTTGAACATCGCGTAGTTGCCCTCGTGGCACGCGTACTCGTACAGCAGATGATCGAAGCGCTTGAGGGGGACCTGTCCGCCCCACGGGCTCGTGTACACCGCGGGGTCGTCGATCGTGAACTCGTAGAGGATCGTCTCCTCATCCACGCGCGTGAAGCGCTCGACGACCTTCCGGTCGTTCGAGGGCGGCACCCCCCGGAAGGCGTGCTCGGGGTTCAGGTTTGTCGTCTCGACGACAAGCGTTCCGTCCTCCCACCAACCGACCGAACTTCCGAACCACGGAGTGACGTGGTCCGGTTCGGGCCGGCTTTCGAGCGGCTCCCGCGCGTCGCGGATGGGGATGATTCGCGCGTCATGCACCATCTCGGCCATGATCACGATGAAGTCCTCGTTCTGCGCGATCGTATAGCTGTTGTTGTACCAGTAGTTGGGGAGCATCGGCGGTCCGGCGCTCGATCCGAACGACACGATGCACCGTTCCGCGAGCGGCCGCAGTTCGGGATGGTCGTACTGGCCGAATCGACCGCGGAACTCTGCTGCCGCCTCGAGCCGCCGACGCGCCTCCGGCGTGAGATCCGGAACCCGCCCGTCCGGCGGGTCGGTGACGAGGGAGCTCCGCGGCTCGTCGTTCACGACCGCCACGCGTTCGCCCGGCTCGCGGTAGAACTCGTCGTAGCAGGTCGTGGCCCCGTCGATGCAGACCCGGTGTTCTCCCCCCGGCGGCAGCGGCCGGTCCGGGTCCACGGGCGCCGTCCGTTCGGCGACGGTCTGCGCCTGGCCGCCCTCTACCGCGGCGACTTCATCCGGGCTCAGCACAGGCCCCTGGCCTTCCGGACGTTCGAAGGGGGTCAGCGTCTGGTTGGTCCAGTTACCCTGCAGGTCGGGATGGCCGTGCGCCGTGAGCGGGGGCTCCCAGTCGCCGGCCGTGGTCTGCGTGCGGGCCGCGTCCGGCCGAATGAGGACCGCGGCGGCAGCGGCGAGTCCGAGGACGCCGATCGCGACGTAGGTGAAGGGGCGCGCGGCGGATCGGTCCACGTTCATCGTTCCTCCTCGGTGCCGGCATCGGAATCGACCGCATCGCCAATCTGCGGTTCCGGACCTTCGAGCGCGAGACGTAAAACGCGAAAGGGCCCGGAAGACCGGGCCCCTTCGAAGAGCTGTGGGCTGTGGGTCGGAGATCGGGACTCAGAGACTTCCGCCGCCGCGCCGCCGCGCGGTCCGTCCCGTCGAGCTTCCCCCGCTCGACCGGCCTCCCGAGGTGCCGATCGACGCCGTCCCCCGCGAAGACCCGGTCGGCCGCGTTCCGACTCTGGAGGTCCCGCTGCTGTAGCCGCGTCCGCTGATCACCCGGCCGCCGCTGTTTGCGGGCTCCGTGCGGATGATCGTCGGACCGTACCCATAGCCGTAGCCGTACCCGTATCCGGAGGGATAGCCCCAGCCGAAGGGCGAGTAGCCGTAACCGAAGCGGTAGCCATAGCGGCCGTAGTAGGGGTAACCCCAGCCGCCGTAGAACGGATCGTAGTAACCGCCCACGCCGCGCCAGGGCTGTGCGCCGCCGTCCCCGCCCGTGGACACCGCGAAGCGCTCCGGATAGCTCCGCGCGATCATCATGTCGATGACCCCTTCGGACACCCCGGCGTCGGCGAGCTGGACGAGCCGGTCGGCGTCGACCGCGAGAGGCGTCTCATGTTCGACGATCCAGGCCTCCACCGCCTCGGGATCCACATGAGCCTGCGCCTCGATGATGTCGTCGACCGAATACCTTCCCGACGCCGCGAGCCGCAACGAACGCACGGCCATGCTCCGGTCGGCCGCGATCTCACCCAGGCCGACTTCCTCGGCCTGGCTCTGCGTGGCCAGTCGGTATCGCGTCACCCACGTCAGTTTCTCGTCGCCGACGGTGACGACCCGCGCGTCGATCCAGGATTCGGACGAGATCATCGCGAACATCCCGCTCGACGATCGGTCGACGCCGCCCTCGCAGACCTGGTCCACATCCATGAACACCCGGCCCGGGCGGGAGGCGAAGACTGCGCGGCGCGATCCGGTGCACCCGTCCAGGGTCGCCTCGTGCGGCAGCCCATCCGCCCGCAGGGTTTCCCGGTTCGCGATCTCACCGTCTTCGACCGCGATCATCTCGACGCCGGCCTCTTCGGCGCCGGGCCGGAAGCAGAGCAGCGATTCGGGCGCGTCCGCACTCGTGGACGTACGAACAGGCTGCCAGCAACCCATCCAGGCGAGCCAGCGTTCGTCCATCTCCTGCGCCGCCGCGGTCGCCAGCGGCCCGGCCGCGAGCATCATCCCGACCGCCACGAAGAGAGCGGAGCCGATTCCAGCAGTTCGCTGTTTCGTCATGTGACCAACCCTCGAGGTTTTACAGCCGTACCGAGAAGCCGAACGCGGCGCGGAGCCCGTTCAGGTCGATCTTGTCGAACCCGACGAAGTGTCCGCCCATAGCCGCGCTGGCCCAAGAATAACGTGCTTCGGCGGTCAGAATCCACCGCAGCCCGAGCGAGTAGTCGAATCCGGCCGTCGCGTAGGCGAGCGCGGACCCGTCTCTGGACGAGAAGTAGTCGTGGAAGATGTCCAGCGTTTCGTAGTCGACGAACTCGCCCTCCTGCTCGAATTCGTACCACATGAAGCCGACGCCACCTCCGACGAAGGGAGCGAACTTGCCCGGAATCCAGGCGAGGTCGCTGATCCGCCGTCCCCGCTCCGTGAGGTAGGCCTTGAGGCCGACCGTGAACGGGATGCGGCGAAAGTCCGTCGTCTGCAGGATCGGCAGGTCGTCCGAGCCGATGAACTCGCGCGACTCGGAGTCGATTTCGCTGTTCTCGAACCCGATGCCCAGCGCGAGATCGATGCGGTCGGAGAGCCGGATGCCGACGTCGGCGGCGAGCGCCACCGCGTTGAAGTCCTCCTTCTCGACCGTCAGTTCCCTGCGCGTGAGATCGAAGATCTCGCTGTCGGCGCGGGGTATCGCGTACCCGATTCGGGCGCCAAGCGTGACGGAAGGACGCCCGAAGAGAAAGTCCTGCGCCGCGAGCGCTTCGGCCGCCCAGGCTCCCCCGATGACGGCGAGGACGGCCGCCATCGAGGACTGTCTGAGTCGGTACTTCACGTTGCCTCCTTCAAGGCGCCTGAGCGGAACTTCGATTCGCTCGCGCCCACCGGGTTTTCCGTGTGCCACCCCTAACACGAAGCAATCCCCGGACGGGTCACATCGCCCTCGCCGACTCTAGCATGCTAGCGGCTCCGCACCACCACCGGCGTTTCCTGCTGGACCTCGCCGCCGTCCGCGTCCCGCGCCGTGACGGTGATCGTCGTGCTCCCCACGGTCACGCCGACCACCGTGAGGGTGCTGCCCGACACCGCCCCCACCGCGACGAGCGTGTTCCCGGTCGTGACGCTGAACGTCAGGTCGTCGCCCTCCGGATCGCTGAAGTACTGCGACAGGTCGATCTGGTGTACCTGCCCCGTGGTCAGGCTCAGCGGCGGGAGCGCCTGGGCCGCGACCGGTGGCTGGTTCGGCACCGTGATCAGGAAGTTCTGCACGGCTTCGCCGCCGGCCTGATCGCGAGCGAAGATCAACCCGGCTGCCTGCCCGGTGCCGACCCCGACCACGGTCATCGTGCTGCCCGAGACGGAGACGCCGGCCACGAGCGCGTTCGATGTGCCCGCGCCGTACAGCAGCGGGTCGCCGTCCGGATCCTGGAAGAAGCCCGACACGTCCACCATGACATGGTCGCCGGCCGCCACGGCCAGCGGCGGCACGACGCCGACCGCGACCGGTGCTTCGTTCGCGGGCACGGGGTCCATCGTGTCCTCGCTCTCGATGCAGGCCCCCGCGACCACGATCGACAACGCGACGGCGACAAAGGCGCCTACGCGTCCGGAATTCAGATGTTCACGCAGCATTTTTTGTTTCTTCCTTGCGCTCTTGAGAAGGGTTCGGCCCGTCCGGCCCGCGTGGCCGTCAGGGCAGGGCCAGCGCCGCAAGCCCGTCGGTCAACTGAATGATCACATACTGCTTGCCCTCGTGGACCCAGCTCGACATCCCGTAGCGCGTGTTGCCGGGCAACTCCACCTGGCCCACGCGCTCGCCGGTCCGCTTGTCGATTGCGAACAGGTGCGGCGTCCCATCGCTCGTCTGTCCAGACGCAAGAAGGAGCGTTGGAGTTGCAACCATGGCGGAATGGCCGCGCCGCCCCTGGTTCGGATTCACGTCCACTCCCTGCAGCATCGGATGGTCGCGGATCACCGCCTGCTGCCGCTCGGGCGCGTCGCCGTGCGGGATCATCCACAGGTGTTCGCCCGTGTTCACGTCGATCGCCGTGATCCGCCCCACCGGCCCCTTCCAGATTCTCAGCCCCTCGATGGTTGCCTGGTCCGCCGTGCTCTCCGTCACGACGCCGATCGCGCGGGAGAATTCGGAGTGGGTGACGCCGGTCTGTTCCGGCCCGTCGAGTTCGGATTCGATCCCCGGCGCCACCATGACCGGCGAGCACCCGCTGGTCGACGTGACGAAGACGATCCCGTTCACCGGGTCCGCGACGGGCGGCCCGGTGATGTTCGCTCCCCCGCCACCGCCGGGGCAGATGAGCGCCGCCCCCTCGCCATCGGGGTTCCCGACGTGCGTGGGCGGGTTGAAGAGTGGCACGAAGAGGTCGTTCTCCCGCGCGTACTCGAGCGCCATCCCGTGCAGTTCGGGCGTGTAGTCGATGAGGTCCTGCTCCGTGCGGCCCTGCAGGTCGTAGGGCAGGGGCCACGTCGGGTGCGGCTGCGTTTCCGCGAGCTTCTCGCCCGGCACCTTCGACTGCGGGACCGGCCGGTCCTCGATGGGCCAGATCGGCTCGCCCGTCTCGCGGTCGAGCGCGTACAGCCACGACTGCTTCGTCGCCTGGAAGACACCCTTGATCGGCCGGCCGTCCACGACGACGTCCATGAGGAGCGGCGCGGTCGGCGTGTCGTAGTTCCAGATGTCGTGTCGCACGAACTGGAAGTGCCAGCGGCGCTCGCCCGTCTCCACGTCGAGCGCGACGATGCTCGTGCCGAAGAGGTTGTCGCCGGGGTGGAAACCGCCGTAATAGTCGATCGTGGCGCCGTTCGTGACGAGATAGACGAGTCCGAGTTCGGGGTCCGCCGAGAGCGGCGCCCACGGGGACACGTCACCCGTCCACCGCCAGGCGTCGTTCTCCCACGTCTCGTGCCCGAACTCGCCCGGCCGCGGGATGATGTGGAACTTCCACTTGAACTCGCCGGTGCGCGCGTCATAGGCCAGGATGTCGCCCGGGACCATCTCCTTCCGGGTCTGGTTGTAGCCCTGCTCCGCCGAGTTGCCGACGACGACCACATCGTTCACGACGATGGGAGGGGACGACGCCGTGATGTAGCCGATCTCGAGAGGCATCCCCTGATCCGGGTCGTACTCCTGGTTCAGGCTCTCCCACGGCCCCCAGCCCTCGATGAGGTCCGCCACCAGGTCCACCGTCCCCGAGGACGGGAATCCCGGCAGCGGCACCGCCTCGCCCCAGTTTTCGAGCGGTCGACCCGTTTCGGCGTCGAGCCCGTAGAGGAAGAACCCGGGACTGATGATGTAGACGACCCCGCGGCCATCGATCTCGGCGTAGGCGACGCCCTTGCCGTACGCCTTCCGCATCGAGTACTCGTGCCGCCACGTCATGGGCTCGGCGAAGCTCCACAGGAGTCTTCCCGTGGAGGGGTCGAGGGCGATGACATGCCGGTTCTCGCCCGTGACCGTCATCAGCTTTCCGTCGACGTAGGACGGGGTGGCCCGCGCCGTGCTCGGCCCGAAGCTCGAGGCGTCCCAGCGCCACGCGACCTCGAGGCTCTCGAAGTTGGAGGCGTCGATCTGCGTCGCCGGCGTGTAGCGGGTGTGCCAGGCGTCGCCCCCGTAGTAGGTCCACGCGGCTCCCTCCACGCCCGGGCCCTGCGCCGCGGCGGGGGCTCCCGGGATGGCTCCGAAGAGAAGGGGGAGAAGAAGGGCGCTGCTCGGTCGCCAGCTCCGATGGTTCGTCATCATCCGTCCGCTCTCGCTGTTCTCTCTTCCGCAGTTCGCCGTCCGGTCTCCGGCAAGGATAACACTCCATCGTGGACGGGCGTTTCCCGGGGCGCAACGTCTCCTTGCACGCGGGCGACGTTTCTTCGCACTGTATCAGGTAGTTAAAGAGGAGTCGCCGGAAGCAGCGGCGGAGCCGTTCCATCTGGAGGAGGATGCCTCATGCGTGGATCGCATCGTCACTCGAGCCATGCCTGGTCGCATGCAGCGGCCCTCGCCGTCTTCATCGTTCCCCTCGCCCTGAGTCTCACCTTCCGGGATCTCGCCGCGCAGGGGCCGGCCGCCAACGGCGCCGGAGGTTCCGAAACCGACGTCACGTTCTCGAAGGACGTCGCCCCGATCCTTCAGGCGAACTGCCAGAACTGCCACCGGCCGGGATCCGTGGGTCCGATGGCGCTCCTCGATTACCGGGACACGCGCCGCTGGGCCTCGCGCATGAAGGAGCTGGTCTCGAAGCGGCTCATGCCCCCGTTCCACCTCGACACCGGCCTCGGCATCCAGGACATCAAGGATGACTGGCGGCTGAGCGAGGAGGACATCGGGACGATCGTCGCGTGGGCCGACGCCGGGGCGCCCGAAGGGGATCCGGCCGACATGCCGCCCCCGATCGAGTGGCCGAACGAGCAGAAGTGGCAGCTCGAGGACATCCTCGGCCCGCCCGATCACGTGATCAAGTCGAAGCCGTTCGACGTCCCGGCCGAGGGCGGCGACACCTGGTGGCGGCCGCAGGTGCCGACGGGACTCGACGAGGACCGTTGGGTGATGGCGTTCGAGACGCGTCCCTCCTTCCCCGCCGGGCGGCAGGTGGTGCACCACGCGATCCCGCGCCTCCTCAGGCTGAACGAGGAAGGGGAGTACCAGCGCATCCAGAGCCTGTCCGAGTACGCGATGGGCAAGGTCGGGGAGATCGTGCCCGCGGACGCGGGCCGGCTCCTGAAGACGAACGACATGATCGAGTGGGACGCCCACTACTATCCCATGGGATACGACGTGCCCGGCGACCAGGTCGAACTGGGAATCTGGTTCCACGAGGAGGGCTACGAGCCCGAGTTCCAGCAGGATCTGCGCCTTTATCCTCTCCGGGGGGACATCGCGCTGGCGCCCGGAGGGACCGCGATGACGCAGGGGTTCTACCGCTGGGACCACCCGGTGAGGCTCGACAGCTTCCAGCCCCACGGGCATGTGCACCTGCACGCGATGTCGATCCAGGCGCTCTACCCCGACGGCAGGCTCGAACTCATCAGCATGGTCACGGACTTCGACGCGCGCTGGCACCACAGCTACATCTACGAGGATGACGTGGCGCCGCTGCTCCCGCCCGGGACGGTGCTCGTCATGACCGGCTGGTACGACAACACGGCAGAGAACGAACTGACCCCCGATCCGGAGATCTGGTACGCGCGCGGCGCGCGCACGGGGGACGAGATGTCGCACGCGTGGCTCGCCGTGACCCACCTCACGGAGGAAGGCTACCAGCGGCTCGTCGAAGAGCGGGAGAAGAAACTCGCGACGGACGACGACGCCGGCGACAGCGGCAACGACGACAACAACTGAGCCGAGGCATGCGCAGCCTGCAGATCGCGGCCGCCCTGGTCGCCGCCCAGGTGGCGCCGGTCGCCCTCGCCGGGGGGGCGGCGCCCGTTCACGCCCAGCAGGTGCAGCGGCTGCCGCTCGCGCCCATCCCGCCGAAGGGCGAGCCGGTGGCCCCGTTCTTCGAGGGCTGGTATCGGAACGACGACGGTACCTTCACGTTCTCGTTCGGCTACTTCAACCTGAACACGCAGGAAGTCATCGAAATCCCGCACGGTCCGGACAACTTCATCGAGCCGGCCGAGTTCGACGGGGCGCAGCCCACGCACTTCCCCGTGCGGCCGCGCCGGGACCGCGGCGTGTTCTCCGTCACCGTGCCCGCGTCGTACGGCGACGGCGAGCAGCGCGTCGTGTGGACGATCACGTCGAACGGCGTGACGTATCCCGTGCCGGCCCGCGTGTTCGCCCCGGCGCTGCAACTCGACTACGGGCCGCGGGCCATGGGGTCGATACCGCCCCTCGTCCGCTTCGACCCCGAGGGGGAGGCGGGCCAGCACGTCCAGGGCGTGTGGGGCGAGCCGCGTACGGCCCGGGTGGGGGAGCCCCTGACGCTGCGGCTGTGGACCGAGGAGGTCTCGATCCGGGACCCCGAGGACCTCGTGAACCAGGTCGTCGATGTGGAGGTGACCTGGTTCAAGCACCAGGGGCCCGCCGCGCCGGTGGCGTTCGAGCCGTGGCAGATCACGGTCGAGGGCGGCACCGGCGAGACGACGACCGCGGCGACGTTCAGCGAGCCCGGCGAGTACGTCCTGCGCGCGCGCGCCGACAACTGGGACGCGAACGACAGCGCCGGCGGCGACCAGTGCTGCTGGAGCAACGCCTACGTCCGGGTGACCGTCACGCCCTGAACGCCTGACAGGAGGCGCCATGGCTCTCCCGCCGCTTCGGCTGGCTGCGCTCGCCGTCTGCGTGGCGGCGTGCGACGCGTACCCGCCCCCGCCCGAGACCGCCCGGATTCCCGTTGTCGACACCCTGCACGGCGTCGAGTTCACGGACGACTACCGGTGGCTCGAGGACCAGGAGAGCCCGGAGACCCGCGCCTGGATCGCCGAACAGAACGCCTACGCGGAACGCATCGTCGGCGACACGCCGCTGCGGACGGCGCTCGAAGGCAGGCTCCGCGAACTGATGGACGCGCCCGGGGCGATCTTCCCGCGCCGGGCGGGGGACTACGAGTACTTCTCGTTCCGGAAGCCGGGCCGGGAAGTGGGAGCGATCTACCGCAGGCCGGCGCCCGACGAACCGGAGGAGGGCCCGGTGGACCCGGTGGACCCGGTGGACCCCGGAGGCGAGTTCGAGGTCGTCATCGATCCGCTCGACCTCCGCGATGACGCCACGACCGGCGTGAGCATCATCGACTTCTCGCCCGACGGCCGTCTCATGATCTACGCCATCCGGGACGGGGGACGGGACGAACGGGAGTACCGCGTCCGCGACCTGGAGAGCGGCGACGACCTGCCCGACCGCCTGCCGACGTTCCTGTACGGCAACGTCTCCTTCGATCCGGAGGGGGACGGCTTCTACTACAGCCGCCGGTCGCGGGAGACGGGCGCGCGGATCCGTTACCACCGGCTGGGGACGGACCTCGAAGAGGACGAGGAGTTGTTCGGGGAGGGACACGGCCCGGAGCGCTTCGTGGGCTTCTCGCAGGGGGGCGACGGCCGGTGGCACGTCTACACCGTGCAGCACGGCTGGGCGCGGACGGACGTCTACCTGCACGACCTGCGCGCCGGCACGGCGCCCGCGCCGCTCATCGTCGGCGCCCCCGCCCGCTTCAGCACCCGGTTCGTGGACGACGAACTCTACCTGCTCACGAACCTGGACGCGCCCAGGAACCGCATCCTCGCGGTGGACCTGGAGAACCCTGACCCGGATCCGGCGCGGTGGCGGGAGGTGCTGCCCGAGGGCGAGGACCTCCTCACCGGATACCGGTTCATCGGCGACGACCTGTACGCCGACTACCTGCGCGACGTGAGCAGCCGGATCGTGCGCTACGGACCGGACGGCGCCGTGAAGGGCGAGGTCCCGATCCCCGCGCACCACGTGGCGACGCTGCGCTCGCACGGAGATGACGGAACCGAGGCCCTGCTCACGCTGACCTCGCTCCTCACCCCCAGCACCATCCTCAAGCTTGACCTCGAGACGATGGAGACGGAGGCATGGCGGCCGTCATCCGTCCCCTTCGACGGGTCGGAGTACGAGTTGAAGCAGATCTGGTACACCTCGGAGGACGGGACGCGGGCCCCGATGTACGTCGCCCACCGCCGGGGGTTGGCTCTCGACGGGCGAAGCCCCGCCCTCCTGTACGGGTACGGCGGCTTCAACGTGAACCTGCTGCCCCGCTTCGACGCGCGCGCCGCGGCGTGGCTGGAGCAGGGCGGCGTGTACGCGATGGCGACGCTGAGGGGCGGCGGCGAGTTCGGCGAGGAGTGGCACCGGGCGGGCATGCTCGAGAACAAGCCGAACGTGTTCGCCGACTTCATCGCGGCGGCCGAGTGGCTGGTCGAGAATGGCTACACGAACCCCGACCGGCTCGCGATCCGCGGCGGTAGCAACGGCGGGCTGCTCGTCGCCGCCTCCCTCACGAAGCGGCCGGACCTCTTCCGCGCCGTCTACTGCGGCCTGCCCGACCTCGACATGGTGCGCTTCTACCAGTTCACCGACACGAACAACATGCCGGCGCTCCTGGAGTACGGGAACGCGGCCGTGGCCGAGGAGTTCGAGGTGCTGCGGACGTTCTCGCCGTATCAGAACGTGCGCGACGGCGTGGACTACCCGGCCGTCATGCTCACCCAGGGAGATCTCGACACCCGCGTGCCCCCCCTGCAGGCCCGCAAGATGGCCGCCCGCCTGCAGGCCGCGTCGAGTTCGGGCCTGCCGGTGATCCTCGACTACGACCCGCGCACGGGCCACGCCGGCGGCCGCTCCTTCACCCGCAACGTCCGCAACGCCGCAATGGAACTCGCCTTCCTGCTCCAGCAACTCGGCGCGTCCTGACACCACTCGCCCGCAAGGTCGCGCCCCATCCCTTGACCTGGGATCCCAGCCGGGTCGTGGCTTGGGATTCCGTATGTTGATACCTTGATGATATCAAATCGATATCATGGATTTCATGCGAGAGAATCCGACCATGCCGAATCTGGCTCTCCGTGGGATACCCGCGGGCCTGCATCGCGAGCTCAAGGAGGCGGCGGCCCGCAACCACCGAAGCTTGAACGGGGAGATCATTGCTCGCCTGACGGCCTCCGTGGATTCCGGGCCGCTCGATGTCGAGGCATTGCTCGATCGGATAGCGCGCCGACACGAGACTCTGGGGGCGATCGACTTGAGCCCCGAGAACGTGCGACGGCTGCGAGACGAGGGGCGGCGATGATCGTCGTCGACACCAACGTGATGATGAGCTTCGTCTTTGGCGGAACGGACGGGGCCGCTGCCGCCGACCTCCTCAGGAAGGATCCGGAATGGGCCGCCCCTGTCATTCTCCTGAGCGAGTTGCGCAACGCTCTGCTCGGAGTCGTGCGTCGCGGCGTCGCGACGTCCGCGCAGGTCAAGGCGATGGGTGACGACGCGGCGCACGTACTCGGGAGCAGAATCGTCGGCGTCCCCGGCGGGCTGGTGATCGATATCGCTCTCGAGTGCGGCCTCACGGCCTACGATGCCGAGTTCGTGGCCGTGGCGCGCGCCCTGGGGGTCCGCCTGGCAACGTTGGACCGCCAGGTCCTGCGAGTAGCGCCGGACGTTGCCGTATCGCTGCGGGACCTGGGTCGCCCGGGAGCCGAGAGGAGTGCGACGTGACCGCGGGGGCGCCGGCGTCTATCCGGTGGGCGGGATGCGGCGGAAGAGGCGGAGCACGAGCACGAAGGCCGTGGCGTACATCACGGCGCCGAGCAGGAAGGGCGCGCCCGGCAACTCCACCGGGGCGGCGGGTGACGTGAAGTAGCTGAACAGGAGGCTGGTGAAGATCAGGGGGCTCAGGATGCTCGTCAGGCTCATGAGCGACTGTAGGCCGCCCTGTACCTTCCCCTGGTCCTGCGGCTCCACGGCTCCGGCCACGAGGCTCTGGAGCGCGGGGCCCGCGACGCCTCCGATGGAGCCGAAGATGATGAAGGCGATGAGCATCCACCCCTGCGTGGCGAGGCCGTAGCCCAGGTAGGTGACCACGGCCAGCGCGAGCCCTCCGAGGATCGCGCGGCGCTCCCCGGTGCGTTTGATCACGGGCTGAACCAGGACGCCCTGGACGAGGGCCGCCATGAGTCCCACGAGCGCCAGCGACAGTCCGTTGGCGAGTTCATCCCAGCCGAACTTGTGGCCCGTGTAGAGCACCCACACGGTCTCCAGGCCGCGCTGGGCGAGGATCATGAACACGAAGGACACGGCGAGGCCGGCGACCAGCGGGTACGAGCGCAGCACGAACAGGCTCCCGATCGGGTTGGCCTTGAGCCAGCTGAAGGCGTCGCGCTTCTCCGGCGGCAGCGATTCGGGGAGGACGAAGACGCCGTACAGCGCGTTCACGAGGGCGAGGCCCGCCGCGGCGAAGAAGGGGAGGCGAAGGTCGATCCCGCCCAGGAGCCCCCCGATCGCGGGACCGAAAGATGAAGCCGAGGCCGAACGCGACCCCGATGAGTCCGAAGTTCCGGGCCCGCTTCTCGGGTTCGGACACGTCGGCGACGTAGGCGTTGGCCGTCGTGATGCTCGCGCCCATCACGCCCGCAATGAGGCGGCCCGCGAAGAGCCAGCCGATGGAGGGCGCGAGCCCCATGATGATGTAGTCGATTCCGAGGCCGAACAGCGAGATCAGGATGACGGGCCGGCGCCCGACCCGGTCCGAGAGCGAGCCCAGGATGGGCGCGAAGAAGAACTGGGTGACGGCGTAGGTCGCCGCGAGCACCCCGAACCAGCGCCCCGCGCGCGCCGTGCTTCCTCCGGTGAACTCCTTGATGAGTTCGGGGAGGATGGGGACGATGATCCCGATCCCCAGCACGTCGATGAAGACGGTGATGAAGATGAAGACCATCGCCGCCTCGCGGCCCCGCCCCCGTGTTTTCACCCGCCCTCCACGCGATCGTTAGCCGGAACGCCGCCAACGCGCTGGCGGGTCGCGTAAGGTGGTGGCGACGGCGAGGCAATTCCAGCCGCCGGCCGCGGCCGAAGCGCGGCCGGAGCATGGGAGCGAGATCCTCAGGCCAACTTCAGACCGAGAGGTTCGAACCGGCGGAAGTCGGCCTCATCGCCCGTGGCGAGTCGCGCCCCATCGCGCAACGCCACCGCCGCGATCATGCAGTCGCGCAACGTCCCACGCCGCCGCCCGGTCTCGTTGAACAATTGCGCGGCGACCGCGGCATCCGCGCCCGTGTAGTCGGCGCGAGGGCCAACGATGCTGTCAGCCGTCGCCAACTGGGAGGTCGACAAAGGTCCGCACAGGAACTCGGTCCACGCGACGGCGCTCATCCCGAGCGTCACTCCCGCGTGAAGCCAGGCGTTCAACTCCCGTGACTGCGGCGATCCGGCGTCTAGCGCGAGAATCAGGAAGCTGGTGTCCAGGTGAATCATGCGCGGGGATAACCGGCACGCGGCGCACGGCGTTCGCTCCGGACGTCCCTCGCCCAGCGGTCGAGATCCACGCCCTCGTCGCGCACGCTGGCCTGCAGCCGGTGCAATGCGTCCAGGGGTCCGCCGACGGCGCCGGCTTCTTCCGCCGCTACCGCCCTTATCGCGCGACGCAGCACCTCGGACTTGGAGACACGCCATCGTTTCGCCAAGGTCTCGAGTGTCCTGACGGACTCTACGTCAAGCGAGTACGTTGATTTGATCGTGGTGGTGGCCATACTGCAGGAGTATGGCCCTACCTTCGTCGAGTCAAGCGACATCGCTCTGACGCCGGTGGAGGGCGTCGCGCCTCTGGCGGTAGTTCGCGTACACCCGTTCGCCGTCACGCTCGGCGTGGCCGGCCCGGGGGTTGGAGAACCCCGTGAGGTGCACGATGGTGTCGTCCACGACGAGCGCGCCTCCGATGGCGCGTTCGGCGGCGATGCCCACATCGCGCCCGAGCCCGACCGCGGGGTGGTCATCGAACGAGCCCGCCCGCAGGCGGTCGAGGAACTTCCGCGCCGCGGAGGCCGGCGCCGCCGTGTCCCCCTCCGTGCGCCGTTCCAGCGCGTCGACGCCGTAGCTTCGCACCAGCCTGGGGAGGAACGCGGCGAGGGTGGCGTGACGGTCGAAGAGGTCCAGCCCGTAGCTGCCGCCCGCCACCGCGAAGATGGCGCCGAGTTGATCCGGAGCGGCCTCCACCTCCCGGACGTAGTCGTCCAGCGTCGCCGCGTGACGCTCGAAGATCTCGCTCATGGCGCCGGTCTCCGAAGGTGCGTCCATCGCCACCGCCTTGTCGTCGATCGAACTCCACACCCGGCTCTGATCGGAGCGCCGCGTCCCCTCGCTGCGCATCGACTGCTGCACGCTCGCGTACCGCTCCGCCCGGCCGCTGGCGAAGTGCATCCGGTTCGTCACCTGGAATCCGGGGCTGTCGTACGACCAGCGGCCCTGTTCCACGCACGAAACCGGGATGACCGTCGTCTTCCCGGCGGGGAGGAGCAGCGTGAGGTTGGCGACCCGATTCTGCTTGGCGCCGACGAGTTCCTCGCCGTCCACGATGAGCAGGGGACGGTCGGCGCGGTTCTCCACCTCGAGGTCGGGGACACTGCCCCCCATCGACACCTCGCGCACCGTGACCCGGCCCTCGCGAAGCCCGTCTCCCAGCAGCAGGTAATCGAGGTCCGAGATCTCCGGCGAAAGGAGGGGGAACACCGTGAGGCCGCCGCGGAAGATCGGTTCGCCGATGTCGAGGCCGGCGATGGCGGTCGTGATCTGGTTCATTTCTCCCCTCCTTGATATTGTCAGTGTTGATACGCTGTTGACAGTAGCGGGGAGGTTGGGACAAGTCAACGGTTGTCGTCGGTAAACGACAGCAGATGTCACTTACGCATCGAAACGGCGGAAACGGCATGCGCAGTTACACGGCCCGGGAGTTGGAGGAGGAGACGGGGTTCAGCCGGCGGACGATCGCGTACTACGTGCAGGTCGGACTCCTTCCGCGCGTCGGCCGCAGGGGGCCGAAGACCCGCTATCCCAAGCTCGTGCGGGACCGCCTCCTCTTCATTCGGCGGGTCCGCGAGGCGGAGGGGGCGGGGAGGGTGCCGGCGACCCCGCTCCGCGAGATCGGCGCGGTGTTCGAGGGATCGTCGCCGGAACTGATCGCGGGCGTGGCGGACGGACGAATCGCCGTGACCGCCGACCTCCTCTCCGCCGGGTCCGCCGAAACGGATTCGCGGCTACGAACGGAGGACGTGGCGGAACGGCACGAGGCGCCGGTCGCTTTCGCCGCCCCGCGGGCGCGGCACGCGGCCCTCGAGGACAGGCTGATGGTACGGGAGGAGGAAGCGTACTGGGCTCACGAAGGCCGCGCCGCGTCTCTCAAGGCGGACATGGCCGAGGCGCCCTACGCGGCCCCGCGAGCACGTCGAGATGTCGATGATTCGGAGTTGGCCGGTTTGCTCACGGCTCTCCGGGACGTAACGAGTCGGGAGATTGCGCCTGGAAATGTGGAGACCTGGTCCCGTATCGAAATCGCGCCCGGAGTCGCGCTTTCTGTGCGCGACATCGCCGACGAGCACGCGGCCCTCCTAGACGCGGTGGCGCGCCAGCTCCGCCACCTGCTGTCGGACGGATAACGATCGGTGTGCGTGTAAGTCCGCAGGACGTCTCTACGCCTGACGGTGTGACCGTCACGAGGGCACCGCCTCGGGCTGATTTGGTGAGGATACTTGCCGGGATCGACCATACAGCAGCTTACACGCGCATCCCGCTCACTTCCCTAAGCTGGCGCTCAAGACATGGCGGTGCTGCGTCCAGCGAAGTATCGTAACCCTCGGAGAGGGGCCGCCGGGATTCGAACCCGGGTCTCGTGCTTTGCGATAACAAGCGACTTTCCGTTTGTCCACGGCCCCTTCGGAGACGGCATCATGTTGCGATGATGTCGTCTCCTTTTTTTGTCCTTTCGCTACTCCTCCTCCAGTTCCTCCTCCACGACCAACGTGTCCTCGGCCCACGCCAACCAACTGGACAGCTTGTTGTAGTTGTGGCGCGTCATCGGGATCGGCACGCTGAGTATCGCCATTTCCCCTCCGCGGAGCGGAATCGTGAGCTCTCGGAAACTTGACCTGGAAGACCGTGGTGGAGTGTGAGCCTCGGACTGCTGGCTCAGATCTCGTACATCCTCTGCTAGACCTTCCATGCTCCCGGGCACCCGATCGTCGGCGTTGTCGCCTGTCTTGTCTTCACTAAGCGGACTAACAGCTACGGATTTGTCCAATGCGGCGAACTCGACCGTCGCTCGAAAATCCCGTAGGAAGTCTGCGGTCGAGTTGGGGTTAAACCCGTCCCGAATCAGCGTCGGCGCCATCACTCGGTCGTCCGTCGGCAAGCGGGGGCCCCAGCGGTCCCAAGCTGTGCGGTATGACGTAGGCATGAGAGCGCACTCTCGGATGGCACGGTTCCGCTCATCGGTGATTCCGTCTTCGTCGGTGACCACGTTGAGCGCCCGCTCCGTCAGCTTCACCGTCCGTTCGGCACCTCTGCCCGTGCTCTCAAGCAAGCCGAACTGAAGCAGCGCGGAAACGGTGCGCTTTCCTGTACTGCCTGAGTACGAGAGTCCTATGATTTCGCAGGCAGCCGCAATCCCGACCGGACCATCCCATGCTGAACGATAGATCATCGTGGTCCGATCGATCGCGTCCTCCAGGTTGATCGACGGGTGCCTGGGGCTCCGGTTGACGTTCTTCTTCACCTCAGTCTTGACCACCGTAGCTTCGGAACTCATGGGGCGATCTCCTCATCAAGCAGCGTCTGAAAACAGAGTCGAACTCGTCCGGATGTTCCACTGCGGTCCGCAGCGTGGGCGACCGGCCAATCCTCCGAACACCGACAAAATACGGACCAATTCATTTTTGTCAACAGACAACGTCGAGGTACGACGATAAACCAGATGATGAGATGTCGGTGGCGGCGGATCGCCTGGGAATGGACGGTCAGGACTCGATGTCGAAAAAGCTCTCGACCGGGGGCGGGGTCGCCGGGACGGGATCGTCTTCGAGCGCGTCGCGCAGCGCGGGTGACCGCGGGGCGGCGGCGACCCCGCCCAGCCCCGAGGGGTGGTCCGCCATCGCCGCCATGAGCCGGCCCGCGCGGTCGAGCCGGGTCGCGATCGCCTCCTCGATCGGTTCCAGGCTCCAGTCGCCGCGCTCCATCACGTGTCCGAGCGCGATCCCGTCCGAACGCGGGAGGATCCCGATGCGGCCGCCGCCCGGCGCGCTGCCTTCGAGGCTGTAGTCGATCCCGGGCTGCGGTGCGAGGAAGGTGAGCTGGCCCTTGATGGGGGTCATCGTCTCGTCGCCGAACAGGGCGCGCGAGCCGAGACCCGTGCAGTTGGCGATGAGCGGTTCGTCGAGCGACATGAGGTCGCGGGGGGTCGCGAACCCCCGGACCCGCACCCGTCCGCCGAACAGGAGGAACTCCTCCATCAGCCGGTCCAGGAAGATGGACGGCTCGATGCGGAGGGTCGGCCGGCGGAGGGCATAAGTGCCGGGGAAGGGGTGTTCTCCCGGCTGCAGCACGGTGGGGCCCACGTCGAGGCCCGGGTCGAGGCCGCTCTCGGTCTCGTCGAGTCCGGAGTCTTCCACCCGCCGCTCCGAGAGGCGGTTCGTCCAGGTGTAGGTCGTCACCCACGACACGCCGCGCCCGGCTCCGGCCCACCGTTGCATCTGCTCGTAGGATGCGCGGACGGCCCGGTCGAACTGGGCGTCAAAGGCCGGGGTTCGTTCCGGCGCCGACACGAGGTTGGAGAGCGGCGAGAACCCGGCGTAGGCCATGTTCGAGGTCGTGTCGGGCGGGAGGGCGCGCGCGTGAATCGTAACGTCGAACCCGCGGCGCTGAAGCTGCCGCGCGGTGGCGAGCCCGACGGCGCCCGCTCCGATGACGGCGGCTTGCCTCGAAGGGTGAGGTTCGGCCAGTTCGGACACGAGCAGTCCCGTCCCCCACGAGAGTGAGATCCCCGCGCCGCCGTGGCCGTAGTTGTGGATGACGGTCTTCTCGTCGAGCCGCTCCGCGGCCACGCGGAAGCCGGCCGGCCGGAAGGGTCTGAGACCCACGGTCGTCCGGATGACGCGATCCGGCGCGACGCGGAGGAGGGGGAGGCTCCAGGCGGCGGGGCCCGGCGGAAGACGGCGCCACGCGGGGGAGCACGCGCCGAGGCTCGAGCCCAGCGCCGCGGCGCCCACCGTCTTGATCAGCGTTCGACGTTTCACGCAATAAGACTGACGTGAGGCACACGGATCGGCCAGAGAGCGCGCCGGGACGTTCCCGCGGGAACGCGCGGAGGGGGAGAATGCAGGGAAGAACGATAGAAACACCGGACGATATCGCCGCGGGCCTGGAGGCGTTGGTGCGGATCGACGGGCGGCTCGCCGAGGTCGTCGAAAAGGCGGGGCCGGTGCCGCTGCGGCGAAGGGCTCCGGGCTTCGAGGGCCTCGCCCGGACCATCGTCGCGCAGATGGTCTCGAAGGCGGCGGCCGCCGCGATCTGGGAGCGGCTCGTCCAGGAAGCGGAGGGCTGCGAGCCTGCGCAGGTGGCAGGGCTCTCCGATGCGCAGTGCCGCCGGATCGGCCTGTCCCGGTCCAAGGAGGCGACGCTCAAGGGCGCCGCGGAGGCGGTTCAGAGCGGTCGTCTCGATCCGCGGGCGCTGTGCCTCATGCCGGCCGAGGCGTCGATCGCGACCATGACGGCGCTCAAGGGGATCGGCGTGTGGACGGCCGAGGTCTACCTCCTCTTCTGCGCCGGCCACAGCGACATCTTCCCGGCGGGCGACCTTGCGCTGCGAAACGCGGCGGGACACGCGCTCGGCCTCGAACAGCGACCGGATGAGAAGGCGCTCCGCGACATCGCCCGCCGCTGGCGACCCTGGCGGAGCGTGGCGGCGCGGCTGCTCTGGGAGTACTACACGACGGAAATGCGGCGGCGAAGCACGCGCTAACAACCCGCCGAAAAGCCCCGCTTCGTCAGTCGACGCCTATGGAGTGGGGGCCGATGTCGGCGAGTGACGGGGTCCCGACGGCGCCCATCGTGATCCGCAGTTCCTCGATCAGGATTTCGAGCACCCGCTCGACGCCTGCCTGACCGAAGGCGCCGAGTCCCCACAGGTAGGGGCGCCCGATCGCCACCGCCGTGGCGCCACGCGCGATGCCCTTGAAGATGTCCGTGCCGCGGCGGAAACCTCCGTCGACGATGATCGGCACCTCGCCGCCCGCCACCTCCACGACCTCCGGAAGCGCGTCGATCGTCGCGCGGCCGCTTCCCTCCGCGCGGCCGCCGTGGTTCGAGACCCAGATCCCGTCCACGCCGTGTTCCAGCGCGAGTTCCGCATCCTCGCGGGTCACGAGCCCCTTCACGACGATCCGCTGATCCGTGATGTCGCGCAGGCGGTGCACGTAGTCCCACGTCATGGTGGGGCCGCCGCTGTCCGGCGGGCCCTGGGGCAGCCCCTCGTACATCGGCTTGACGGGGTCCGCGCGGCCGCCGCTGCGGTGACAGCTCTCGCAGTTGCGGTCGTCGATCCGCCGGTAGCGCTCCAGCGTGAGGCGGTTGCTCCCGCCAAGGAGATCGACCGTGAGCACGATGACGGGACAACCGGCCTCGCGAACGCGGCTCACGAGCGCGACGGTCGCGTTCCAGTGGCGGGGCGCGTAGAGCTGGTACCAGACCGGCTCGCCCCGCGCCTCGTTCACCGCTTCGACCCCCGTTGAACTCACCGACGAGAGCGTCTGCAGGTGGTTGCGGGCGGCGGCCGCCCGCGCGGTAGCGAGTTCGCCATCGCGGTGGAAGCCGACCTGGCTCCCCGCCGGCGCGATCATGAGCGGCGTCGGCCACTCCCGCCCGAAGATCGAGACGCGCATGTCGAGGTTCGAGACGTCGACCAGTCGGCGCGCGCGGATGTAGATCCGCTCGAGCGAGGCCCGGTTGTTCGCCTGCGTCCCCTCTCCATCAACGCCCGTTTTGATGTACCCCCAGTGCGCCGTCGGGACCGTCTGCGCGGCCACCTGCTCCAGGTCGAAGACATCGAGGGCCTCCTGTGCCGACCCGACGAGGTCGTCGAGCGACCGCGCGGGCGCCTCCTGCGCCATTGCGCGCCCGACGAGGCCCAGGTCACACCCGGCGAATGCGGTAAGGAGAGGGCTGGCGGCAAGCCAGCGGAGGAGGTCGCGACGGTGGACGGCCTTCGATTCCGATCCCGGCTCCGGCGTGTCGTACATTCGGCCCTCCCGGTTGGCACTCCGCGACAGGGTGTCCGGTTCACGGTGCCCGCCGCCACGGCCCCCGTCAACGCGGGGGCGCCGGAAACCCTTCGGGCAACGCCGAAATTCGATAAAATGTCTTTCAAGCGCCGATCCCCATCGGCGTTGGGTGTCCAGGGCCGTTCGAGACCTTCGCGCGAGATCATTCGAAAGACGATTCGAGAGGAGAGGAACGCACCGCGGTGAGTCACGACATCGAAGCGATACAGGAGAAGATCCGGGAGCAGAGCGCCTTCGTGGAGCGGCTGGTCGACGAGGTGGGACGCGTGATCGTGGGGCAGCGAACCATGGTCGAGCGGCTCCTCATCGGCCTGCTCGCCGACGGTCACGTGCTCATGGAAGGTGTGCCGGGACTGGCGAAGACCCTCACCGTGCGGACGCTCGCGCAGGCGATCGACACCGGCTTCCAGAGGATCCAGTTCACGCCGGACCTCCTCCCCGCCGACCTCATCGGAACGCTGATCTTCGACCCCAAGCGGAGCGAGTTCCAGACCCGGAAGGGTCCGATCTTCTCCAACATCATCCTCGCCGACGAGATCAACCGGTCCCCCGCCAAGGTCCAGTCCGCGCTGCTGGAGGCGATGCAGGAACGGACGGTCACGATCGGAGACGAGACCTTCCCCCTCGACGACCCGTTCCTCGTCCTCGCGACGCAGAACCCGATCGAGCAGGAGGGGACGTACCCGCTCCCCGAGGCGCAGGTGGACCGCTTCATGCTCAAGCTCTCCATCGGGTACCCCGACAAGGAGGAAGAGCTGGAGATCATGCGGCGCATGGGCGTCGGGTCCGCACCCGAGCCGCAGACGGTCGTCACGCCGGACGAGATCCTTCGGGCCCGCGGCGCCGTCGACCTCATCTACATGGACCGGCAGGTCGAACGGTACATCGTGGAACTGGTCTTCGCCTCGCGCGCGCCGGCCGACCACGGACTCGACGACCTCGCCGACCTCATCGCCTACGGCGCGTCGCCCAGGGCCAGCATCTGCCTGGCGCGCACGGCGCGGGCGCACGCCTTCCTGCGGCACCGGGGCTACGTGACGCCGGAGGATGTGCGTTCCGTGGCCCTCGACGTCCTGCGGCACCGCGTGCTCGTCACCTACGAGGCCGAGGCAGAGGAAGTCACGAGCGAAGACGTGGTGAACCGGATCCTCGACAGCGTCGAGGTCCCCTAGGGCTGCGGGGGGATTGGAGGGGATCGAGGGATGATTCCGCGGGAGATCCTCCGGAAGGTGCGCCGCATCGAGATCACGACGCGGGGGCTCGTGGACCAGGTGTTCTCGGGCGAGTACCACTCCGTGTTCAAGGGACGCGGCATCAACTTCGCCGAGGTCCGCGAGTACGACTACGGCGATGACATCCGCACGATCGACTGGAACGTCACCGCCCGCACCGGGACGCCCCACGTCAAGATCTTCGAGGAGGAGCGCGAACTCACGGTGATGCTGCTCGTTGACGTGAGTGCGTCCGGAGATTTCGGTACCCGCGAGCGCATGAAGGGAGACCTCGCCGTCGAAGTGTGCTCCCTCCTCGCCTTCAGCGCGATCAAGAACAACGACAAGGTCGGACTCATCATCTTCAGCGACCGCGTCGAGAAGTTCGTCCCGCCCCGGAAGGGCCGGCGGCACGTCCTGCGCGTGCTGCGCGAGATGCTCTATCACGAGCCCCAGGGCCGCGCGACCGATCTCGGCGCCGCGCTCGAATACCTGTCGCGCATCATCCGGCGGCGGGCCGTGGTCTTCGTCGTCTCGGACTTCGTCTCGAAACCCTTCGAGAAGGCGCTCGGCGTGGCGGGCCGGCGGCACGACGTCGTCGCCCTCCGCGTGAGGGACCGGCGTGAATCGGAACTGCCGCCGATCGGACTCGTCGAACTCGAGGACGCGGAGACGGGAGAACGGCTCGTCGTCGACACCTCGAACCGGGCCTTCCGCGCGGCGTTCGCGAACCGCGGGGAGGAGGCGCGGGCGGGACAGGACCGGACCTTCCGGCGCAGCAAGGTCGATGTCGTGGACCTCAGTCCGGGGCGCCCGTACCTGCGGCCGCTGATGCGCTTCTTCGAGGAACGGGGACGGCGCGTATGAGTCGCGGGTCGGCGCGGGGGAACCGGCGGGCCGCGATCGTGGGCCTCCTGCTGGCGGGCGGGGCTGTCGGCGCGGGGGGAGACCTCCGGGGACAGACGCCGCGCGTCACGATCGAACCCGACACGACGGAGATCCATGTGGGCGATCCGCTCGCGCTGCGGCTCGCCGTCGAGCACCCGGCGGACTTCGCGGTGCGCTGGCCCGATTCCCTTTCGCTGGGCTCCTTCGAGGCGCTGGCGCTCGAGGTGGGCCCGTCCGAAGCCTCGGCGGCCGGCGCCCGGACCGCGGCGGTGCTTCACGTGACCGCGTTCGAACTCGGGGAACTGGAGATCCCGTCCTTTACCCTCGAACTCTCGGACGGAGGGGAGGGGATGGTCACCGTCTCCACGGACCCGGTGGTCATCGGCGTGACCACGGTCGGGCTCGACGAGGGCGGGGACATCCGGGACGTGAAGGGCCCGCGCGCGATCGCGCGGGACTGGCTGCTCCTGTGGCCGTGGTTCCTGCTCGCCGTGGCCCTCGCCGGCCTCGGGTACTGGTGGGGACGCCGCCGCCGGCGCCACCCCGACCGGACCGACTCACGGCCGCCGGTCCCGGCCCGGCCGGCGCACGAGATCGCGCTCGAGGCACTGGACCGGCTCGAGGCGTCCCCTCTGCTGGAGCGCGGCGAGATCAAGCCGTACCACATCGAGGTGTCCCGGATCATCCGCGCGTACCTCGAGGGACGCTACCGGATCTGGGCGCTGGAGATGGTCACTCCGGACGTGATCTCGAGCCTGGGACATGCCGGCGTGGACCCCGGGATTCGAACAGCCTTCGAGCGCTTCCTGGAGGCCTGCGACCTCGTGAAGTTCGCGAAATGGCGGCCGGATGACGCGGCGTGCCGGAGCATTCTCGCCGACGCCCGCACGCTGGTGGAGCGGACCAGGTTCGTGCCCCCGCCAGCCGTCGTGGAGTCCGAAGCGATGGCTGCCGGAGCCGAAGCGGCGGCGGACGAGCGGTCCGAGGCGGCCGTGCCATGATCCACCGGTTTGCGGATCCCGCGTTTCTCCTGCTCCTGCCACTCCTCGTCCCGGCGCTCGCGTACCGGCACCTGGCGAAGGGAGGGCGCCGGGCGGGTGCCCTGCGCTATCCGGATCTCACGCTCCTCCGCCGGTCGGGGGCCGACCGCACCGGCCGCCTGCGCCATGTGCCGCTGGCGCTGCGACTTCTCGCGCTCAGCGCGCTCATCGTCGCCTTCGCCCGTCCTCAGTCCGCCTCGACGAGCGAGGACGTGTCGACCGAGGGCATCGACATCGTCATGGCCCTCGACATCTCCAGTTCCATGCTCGCGCAGGACCTGGCGCCCAACCGGCTGGAGGCGGCCAGGGAGGTCGCGGCGGACTTCGTCGAGCGCCGCCGCAACGACCGCATCGGACTCGTCGTGTTCGCCGGCCAGGCATTCACCCAGGCCCCGCTGACGATCGATCACCCGGCCGTCTCCGCCGTCATGGCCGAACTGGAGGTGGGGATGGTCGAGGATGGGACCGCGATCGGTCTCGGGCTCGCGACGGCGCTCAAGCGGCTGGAGTCCAGCCAGGCCGAATCGCGGATCATCGTGCTCCTCACCGACGGCCGGAACAACCGCGGCGAGATCGATCCGGCGACCGCCGCTCAAATGGCGCGGGCGCTGGGGGTCAGGGTGTACACGATCGGGGCCGGTTCGCGGGGGACGGCCCCGGTTCCCGTCGACGATCCGGTGTTCGGGCGGCGCCTCGTCTCGATTCCGGTGGATGTCGACGAACCGACCCTCACGGAGGTCGCCGAAGTCACCGGAGGCCGCTACTTCCGGGCCACGGACCGCGAGAGTCTCGAACGGATCTACGAGGAAATCGACGCCCTCGAGACGACCGAGATCGACGTGCAGAGCTTCACGCGGTACGGCGAACTCTTCCACTTCCCGCTCGCGGCGGGACTCGGACTGCTGCTGCTCGAGATCGGCCTCGCGCAGACGGTCCTGAGAAGGCTGCCGTAGGGCGGGGAGGGGGATCGTGTTCCGCTTCGGGTTCATCACGGCGCTCTTCGGTCTCGCGCTCATCCCGCTGGCCGCCGGGCTGATGTGGCGCGGCTCGGCGCACCGGCGCCGGGCGCTGGCCCGCTTCGGCGATCTCGCGCTCGTGCGCCAGTTGAGCCGGAGCGTGAACCGGCGGGCCCGGGCCTGGAAGGCCGTCGGACTCCTCGCCGTGCTCGGCCTTTCCGCCGTAGCCCTGGCCCGTCCGCAGTTCGGCTCGCGCGTGGAGACCGTCCGCCGCGAGGGGATGGACATCGTCGTCGCCCTCGATCTCTCCACCTCGATGCTGGCGGAGGACCTCGCGCCCAACCGCCTGCAGCGCTCGAAGCTCGAAATCCAGCGCCTCATCGAGCGGCTGGACGGAGACCGCATCGGCCTCATCGCCTTTGCCGGCCAGGCCTTTGTCCAGAGCCCGCTGACCTCGGACTACGGGGCCGCGCGTCTCTTCCTCAACGCCATGGACACGGACCTCGTGCCCGTGCAGGGAACGGACCTCGGCGTAGCGCTCGAACTCGCGCTCGACGCCTTCTCCGACGCGCCGGTGGAGGAACGCATCATCATCGTCGTCACCGATGGCGAAGACCACGAGGGGGGCATCGAGCCGGCCGTGGATCGCGCGCTCGAGGCCGGGGTGACGATCCACACGGTCGGCGTGGGTTCGACGGACGGCGTCCCCATTCCCGAGTACGACGCGGCGGGCCGGCCGGCCGGGTTCAAGCGCGATGAGGCGGGGGCCGTCGTCACGACCCGGCTCGACGAGACGACGTTGCGGGAGATCGCGACGCGAACGGGGGGACAGCTCTACCGCAGCACCCCCGAAGCGAGCGAGTTGACGGCACTCATCGAAGAAGTGTCGGAGCTGGGCGGACGGGAGATCGACGCGCGCGAGGTCACCCAGTACGAGGAGCAGTTCCAGATATTCCTCGGGGCTGCGATTCTCCTATTGTTCCTGGAAGGCCTGTGGACGGATCGGAAGAAGACGGTGAGGGTCTGGAGAGGGAGGTTTTCGTGAGTACGATGTGCGGCGGCATGGGGCGGCTGTGGCTGCCCGCGGTCACCGCGATGCTTGCGGCTGCGGCCGCGGCTCCGGCTGACATCCGCGCGCAGGCGGGACGCGCGGAGACGCGCGAGGGGAACCGCCTCTACGAGGAGGGACGTTTCGCCGAGGCGCACGAGAAGTACCTGGAGGCGCTCCTCGAGGCCCCCGACTCCCCCGTCATCCGTTTCAACGATGGGAACGCGCTCTACCAGGGCGAGAACTACGAGCCCGCGCTGGAGTCCTTCCGCGCCGCGGTGGAGAGCGGGGACCCGGAGCTGGCGGCCGCCGCATGGTACAACCTCGGGAACACGCTCTACCGGCAGGGAGCGCTGCCCGAGAGCCTGGAGGCCTTCAAGCAGGCGCTGCGGGCCGACCCGGCCGACGCCGACGCCAAGCACAACCTCGAGCGCGTCCTCGAACAGATGCAGGAGCAGGAGCAACAGCAGCAGCAAGAGCAGCAGCAGGGCGACGGAGAGAACGACGAGGGGGACGACGAAGAAAACGAAGACGAGGGCGAGCCGCCACCGGAGGGCGGCGAGCAGAACCCGGATCCCGAACAGGACCCGGAGCAGAACCAGGATCCGCAGAACCAGCCGAATCCCGGGCAGGAGCCGGACGAATCGGAGCCGCAGCCGCAGGAGGGAACGCCGCCTCCGGGCGAGATGACAAGAGAGGAGGCCGAGCGGCTCCTGAGCGCGATCCAGGAGGACCAGGATGAAGTGAACCGCCAGCCGCGCACGCCGACGCGCGGCACGAGGCCGCGCAGGGACTGGTGATGCGACGCGGTGGACTCCCGGCCCGCCACGGGCGTCCGGCCACGGGCGTCGCGCTCGGCTCGCTCATGGCCTGCCTTCTGGGTCCGGGGTCACTCTCCGGGCAGGGTGTCACGGCCTCCGCGCACCTCGACCGCGGGGAGGTCGGGGTGGGGCAGACCTTCACCCTCAACGTCGTCCTGGAGGGCGTCCAGCGCTTCGACCAGGACCCGGCCCTTCCGGACATGGGCGGCTTCGCCGCCTTCCTCAGCAGCGGGACCCAGAGTTCGGTCCGGATCGTGAACGGCCAGACGACCGTCTCGCTCACGGTGCAGTACCGTTTCCAGGCGACGATGGAGGGGACGTTCGAGATCGGGCCGGTGACGGTCGAGGCGGGGGGCGAGACGCTTGCGACGGAGCCATTGAGCCTGCGCGTGTCGTCGGCTCCTCCGCCGACACCTGGCGCGGGGGGCGCGCCCGCGGGGCAGCCCTCCGATCCGGGAACCATCGGCCCGGACGACCTCTTCATCGTGGCCGAGCCGGACAAGCGCCGCGTGCGGGAGAACGAGCCGGTCATCGTCGAATACCGGCTCTTCACGCGCGTCAACGTGAGTTCCTACGGGGTCACGCGGCTCCCCGGCACGGCGGGCTTCTGGGTCGAGGAGTTCGAACTCCCGCAGCAGCCGGAGGTCGAGCAGATCGTGCGCGACGAGGTCGCGTACGCCACCGCGGTGATTCGGAAGGTGGCCCTGTACCCGACGGGGCCGGGCACAAAGACGCTCGAACCGCTCGCGATCGAGGCGCAGGTCCGCGTGCAGCGGCGGTCACGCGATCCGTTCGACGATGTGTTCGGGGGGTTCTTCAACCGGAGTTCCCTGTTCGGAGACGTCTTGGCGGCGGGCGCCGCTTCCCGTCCGGTCGAGATCGAAGTGCTCCCCCTCCCCGCCGAGGGCCGGCCCGCGGACTTCACGGGTCTCGTGGGGGATCTGGCGGTCGCGAGTTCCGTCGACCGGGACAGCCTGGCCGCGAACGAGGCGGCCACGCTGCGGGTGGAGGTGTCGGGCTCCGGCAACCTGAAGGCGCTGGCGCCGCCGGAACTCGCCTTCCCGCCGACCGTGGAGGCCTTTCCGCCCGAGGTGTCGGATCGTCTGCGGACCGCCGACTCGGGCGTCTCCGGGACGCGGACCTGGGAGTACGTCCTCATCCCGCGGGCGCCCGGCGTGCTGACGATACCGGGCGTCGACATGGGGTACTACGACGCAGCGGAGGACCGGTACGAGATCGCTTCGGCGGCGCCGGTCGAGTTGCGGGTCACGGGCCGGGCCGTCGAGGACGCGCTGCCGGGAGCACGCGCGCGCGGCTCCGTCGAGGCGCTGCGCTCGGACATCCGCTTCATCCGGATGGACACGCCGCGCTTCCGCCGCCGGGGTGAGACGCTGTTCGACCGGGCATGGTTCTGGGTCGTCGCGCTTGCGCCCGTCGGCATGGTCGCGGGCGCGGCCGGGCTGCGCCGCCGCCGCGACCGGCTCGCCGGCGACCAGGCCTACGCCCGCGACCGCCGGGCCGCCCGCGTGGCGAAGAAGCGCCTCGCCCGGGCGGCGGGGCTCGCGGGGGGCGACGATGCGCGCGCCTTCTACGCCGAGACCGCCCAGGCGCTGGAGGGGTTCGTGGCCGACAAGCTCGACACCTCCGCCGCCGGGATGATCCGCGACGACCTGCGCGCCGCTCTGCTCCGCCGCGGCGCCCGCGAGCCCGCCGTCGAAGAGTATTTCGCCGTACTCGAAGCCTGCGACCGGCAGCGGTTCGCCCCGGTCGGCGCCGAGATCGAGGAACGCAAGGCCTTTCTGGCCCGCGCCGAGTCCGTGCTGTCCGCCCTCGCGGGAGAACTCCGATGATGGCCCTTCGAGCCCTCGGGCGCCGGTACGGGCTGGCAACCGCCGTGCTCGCTTTCGCCTCGGTCACCGCTCCGGCTTCAGCGACCGGGTTCCCCGCCCCCCAGGATGCCGTGCCCGCCTCGGCTCCCGCCGACCGGTTCCAGGCGGGGAACAGCCTCTACCAGGCCGGAGACCATGAGGGAGCGATCGAGGCCTGGCTCGGGCTGTACGAGGACGGGTTCGAGAGCGGCGAACTCCACTACAACATCGGCAACGCCTACTTCAGGCTCGGCGAACTGGGCCGGGCGATCCTCTTCTACGAGCGCGCCAGCGTCGCACTGCCCCGGGATGAGAGCGTGCGCACGAACCTGGAACTCGCGCGCTCCATGACCGCCGACCAGATCACGCCGCTTCCCGGATTCTGGGTGCCCCGCCTCGTCACGTGGGCGGTGCAACTCGTGCCGCGCGGGTGGCTCATCGCGATCCTGGCGCTGGGCTACCTGGGGCTGGCGTCCATCCTGCTCTACCGGCTGCTCTCCACCGGGCCGCCGCGCTGGACCCGCCACGCCGCCATCGCCGCCGCCGCGCTCACCGTCGTTGTCGGCACGAACCTCCTGATCCGCGACTTCGGCATCGGGCGCGCGGAACGCGGGGTGATCCTGCAGACGGAGGCCGCCGTTCAGAGCGCGCCCTCCGACGATCCTTCGCTGCAGTTGTTCACGATCCACGAGGGGGCCGTCGTCCGGATCGACCGGAGATCGAGCGACTGGCTCGAGATCGTGCTGGAAGACGGCAAGGTGGGCTGGGTACGAGCCGGAGACCTCGAAACGATCTAGCCGGCTCGGCAAGAGCCTCGCTGCGTTCGAGCGGCGTGAGCAAGACGAGTGTCACCGGCTTCGGAACGTTCCCGCGGGAACGCGAAGGACGTGCCGCGGTCAGAAACCGATGCCCAGACTCATCGCAATGTACCCCAGCACGATGAAGATGATGGGGAACAGCGTTGCGCCGACGGAAGCGGTCACTCCGGCCCGGAAGAGTAGAGGGCCGGCGGGAAGGACTCCGCGGCCGAATAACTTATCGAGTGCGATCTCGATCGCGGCACCCAGCGTATAGCTCACGTTAGCCGCAACCAGCCAGAAAACACCGACCCGGAACCACACGAGCGGTTCGAATTCTCCGTTCAAGGCCATGATCAGCGAGCCGACGGTCATCGTCACAAGTCCGGTTCCGACGACGATGAGGTTGTAGGGGAGCCGGCGCTTCTCCCACCAGCCGATGATCGCCCCGACCCGGCGCTCCGCCGGAGCCGGGTACAGGAAGTCCGCGAGGAAGGTGCCTCCGGGGACGCTGCCCCGCGGGATTCCGCCGGCAGGGGACGTCGAATCCGTCATGGCGTCGGGCTTCATCCCGCTGGTCCGAGCAGCCCGAGGAAGTTCAGGACGAATCCGATCGTGAGGGGGATGATGGGCAGCAGCGTGACGCCGACGGCGATGGTCACGCCCGCCCGGAAGAGAAGGGGACCGGTCGGAAGGAGCCGTTCGCCGAACAGCTTCTGGAGCGCGATCTCGACGACGGGACCCAGCGAATAGCACACGTTCGCCCACACGGCCCACCAGATCGCCCCGCGGACCAGGTCGACCGGTTGAAGCGTCGCGACCACCGCCGTGAGCGCCGCGCCGAACGCCATCGTCACGAGTCCGGTCCCTCCGACGATGAGGTTGTAGGGGAGGCGGCGTTTCTCCCACCAGCCGATGATTGCCCCGACGCGGCGCTCCGCCGGTTCGGGGTAGAGGAAATCGGCGAGGAAGGTGCCTCCGGGGACGATGCCTCGGGTCAATTCGCCGGCGGGGGGTGGATCGGTCAGGGTGTCGTGGTTCGTCACGGGCTCGCTTCGCGGGACCTGCTCAACTCGACGTGGTCACACCGTCATACGGTCCCGCGCGCTCCGGGTTCCGCGCCGGCAGAAATTCGCGCCGGCAGGAATTCGCTCCGGGGGCCGCCCGAAAGACCCCCGGAGCTACCCGTGCCAGGCCAGGCTCAGCGCAGCGAGGCCGTCAGGTCGCGGATCGCGTCGGCCAGCAGCGCCAGGCGCCGCGCATCTCCCGGCGCCGCCGCGTTGGCGGCGAGACGCGCGTCCTCGTCGAGTTCGGCGGCCACCGCGTTCAGTTCATCGAGCGTGGCGTTCCGCTCGGCGCCGGACTGGCTCTCCGCCATGTCGAGCAGCGCCGCCACCCGCTCCCCGCGCTCGGCCCGGATGCCGCTGTTGCGCTGCATCTGGATCAGGTACGACCGCGCGACCGCGAAGCTCGCGGGCCAGTCGAACCGCTCCTGGTTCTGCACGTTCGAGTCGCCGACCATCACCGACATCGCGGCGTCGATCTCCGCCTGCGACAGGTGCTCGCTGGCGGCGAGCTGGAACACGTCCACGCCGCGCGCGATCTCCGCGCCGTAGATCGCACCGTTGTGCCAGTACGCCGACCAGTAGCCGCCGCTCAGCATCTCCACCGCGTCGAGAGGGCCACGGTCGAAATAGGCGATCTCGAACGGATTCTCCGGATCCGTGAAGTCGAAGATCGACAGGCCGCCCTGGTACCAGCCCTGCACCATGATGTCGCGGCCGGGCACCGGGATCATGGACCCGTTGTGGGCCACGCAGTTCTCCTGCTCCGTCTGCGGCACCGGCAGCTTGTAGTAGCCCGCCAGCTCCATCTTGCGGTCGCGGATCGTGAAGATCGCGTTGGCGCCCCACGTCTCCGGATCGGAGCCGCGGCAGCGCGGCGCTCCGCCGCCGCCCCACTCGTCCGTGAACACGATCGCCGTTCCGTCGTTGTTGAAGGTCGCCGAATGCCAGTAGGCGAAGTTCGGGTCGACGACCTGGTCGATGCGGGTCGGATTCTCGGGGTCGGAGATGTCCAGCAGGATGCCGTTCCCCGCGCAGGCTCCGGCGGCGAGCCCCAGATCCGAGCGCACGGTGATGTCGTGGCACTGGTTCGTGAGACGGGACGCCTGCGTGCCTTCGCCGTGGTCGCCTCCCGCCCACAGCCCCGCGATATCCCCGGTCTCGGGGTCGGCGAAGATGCGCGGCATGTTGACGACTTCGGCATCCTCCGGCGCATCCACCGGCACTTCGATGATCTCGATCCGGAACAGCGCCGTGTTCTCGTCCTCCTCGGCCGGCTGGCCGGAGCAGCCCTCGAGTTCGCTGCCCGAACGGACGCGTCCCGTGCCCGAAACGTAGATGTAGACGCGCGAGTTGTCGTTGGGGTCGGTGACGAGCGTGTGCGTGTGCGAGCCGCGGCACGTCTGCACGGTCTTCACCTGGCGCGGATTCCCGATGTCGGAGATGTCGAAGATCCGGATCCCCTGCAGGCGCATGGTGCTGACGCTGTCCTGGACCCCCTCGGTGCCGCAGTCGAGCCGGGCCGACGTCTGCTGGACCGACATGAAGAGGAGGTTCTCGTGCACGCTGACGTCACCCTGTCCGCCCGGGCACACGACCGCGACGACGAGTTCGGGCTGGGCCGGATCCGAGGCGTCGAACACCTGGAAGCCCCAGTAGCTGCCCTGGAAGACGAGGTCCCCCTGGAAGGCCAGGTCCGAGTTCGTCGGGCCGCGTCCGCCCGCCTCGTCGGTGAGGAAGGGATCGGGCTTCGGGAGGCTGATCAGCCGCTCGAGGTTGCCGATCGCCATGCCGGCATCGTGGAGGCCCGGCGCGAGCCCGATGCGCGGATCGTCCGGATCCCACTCCCAGACGGCCTCCGGAGGGGGTGGCGGCGGGTCCTGGGCCGCCAGGGCATCCGCGCCGGCCAGCCAGCCGAACGCCAACGCGAACAACGCCACCGCCGGGCGGCCGATCCGCCGTCCCACGGTCAAGGTCTCTCTGCGTGACATCTTCCTACCTCCTGCCTCCGTGAATCGTCGATGAGCGCTCATGGAATCGCGTTCAGCATGTCGCTCATGCGCAGGATCTCCATGTCCTGGTCCGCGTCCACATCCGCCGCGAACCGGAAGATCTCCGTCTCCTGGCCTCCGCCAGGACTGTCGAACAGTTCCGCCACCATCATCAGGGCGCCCTGATGATGCTTGATCATGCCCTCCAGGAAGAGCCGGTCGAACTCGGCGCCGTGTGCAGCGGCGAGGGCGTCCATCTCCTCGCGGGACAGCATCCCCGGCATGAGTTCGCCCTCGCCGAGTCCGTGCGCATGTCCGGTCCCCATCATCGGAGCCGTCTCGCCGCGGCGCTCGAGCCAGCGCGTCATCCACGCGATCTCGTCCCGCTGGGAGATCTCGATCCGGCGCCCGAGCAGGTGCAGTCCCTCGTGGTCCGTCCGCTCCGCAATGAGGGCGGCCATCTCCAGCGCCTGGGCGTGATGCGGGATCATCCCCTGCATGAACCGTACGTCCGCCTCCGTGTGCGTGATGCTCTCGAGGGATGCGGCTTCCTCCACCGTCAGGACGCGCGTGGCCTCGCCGGGGGCGCCGGGCTGGACCGTCCGTGCCTCCCCCTCCCCCTCGCCCGCGTCGCCGCGGCACGCGGCCAGCGCCACGAGCAGGAGCCCGGCCCCGCGCGCGAACTTCATTCCAGAGCCCTCCGCCCGTCGGCCGCTAATCGTCGTCCTCCGTCGCAAGTTGGGCTTTCGCCGCCCGCACCATCTCGCGCACGTCGGCCAGCATCCGCTGCGCGTCGTAGATGATGCCGTCCTTGATCGTGTACTTGATGCCGCCGACGCGCTCCGTCTCGCCGGTCTCGTCGTTGAGCTTCAGCGCGCCGTTTCCGTACAGGACCTTCAGGTTCTGAAGCGGGTTCTCCTCGACGACGACGAAATCGGCCTTGAGCCCGGGGCGGATCATCCCGAAGTCGGGCGGCAGTCCCTTGGGATCGTTCAGCTCCTGCGCCCCGTGCAGGGTCGCCGAGCGGATGACTTCCACCGGGTGGAAGCCGGCCTCGCGCAGCAGTTCGAACTCCCGGATGTAGTCGAAGCCGTACAGCTTGTAGATGAAGCCCGAGTCCGAGCCCGTCGTCACCCGGCCGCCGCGGTTCTTGAACTCGTTGAGGAACTGCATCCACACCTTGTAGAAGTTCCGCCACGCGACCTCTTCCTCCGTGCCCCAGTAGAACCAGTACGAGCCGTGCGCGGCACGGCTTGCCTGATAGAAGTCCCACTGGCTGGGGAGCGTGTACTCCTCGTGCCAGTCCGCGTTGCGGGCGGCCATCACGTCGCGGCTCGCCTCGTAGATCGTCATCGTCGGATCGATCCCGAACCCGAGTTCGAGGAAGCGCTCCTGGAGCGCGTTCCAGCTCTCGGAGCCGGGGCCGTCGACCTGGTCCCAGAGCCGGGCCACGTTGCCGAAGCGGTGCTGCTCGTTCTGGTAGTTGTAGTCGAGCGGCCAGTCCTGGACGCTGTAGTCGGACAGCATGGACTCGAACAGGCCGTAGTAGTGGGTCATCATGTCGAGCCCGATCTCGGCCGCGTCGAGCGCGGTCATCCGCCCCACGCCCATCTGGCCGAGGTGGGCCACGGTGCCGAGCCCGTGCTGCCGCGCCTCGTCGATCAGCGCCTCCATGATCGGCGGGTCGTACGAGCCCAGCTTGAGCCCGTCGATCTTCTGTCCGTCGACTTCCTGCGCCGCCGCCCAGCGCACCCATTCGCGCGCCGTCTCGGGCGAGTGCACCAGCCCCTGGCCCCAGGCCTCGCCGGGCCGCACGTAGGTGTACATGCGCGGGGCGACGATCTCGTTGCGCGCCGCCTTCGCCTTCTCCTCGAGCGACCACATCATCGGCCCGTGGCCCACGCCGCGGGAGGTCGTGATCCCGTGCGCCATCCAGAGCTTGTAGACGTACTCGGGCTGCGGCGCCTTGGGGAGGCCGCCGGTGTGGGCGTGCATGTCGACGAAGCCGGGCATGACGAAGTGCCCGGAGAGGTCGACCTCGTGCACGTTCGCGCCGGGATCGTCCTCGATTTCCACGTCGGGCCGGCGATCCTCGCTGATGTCGAGACCCGGGAAGCCGACAGTGTTGACGGAGACGATGCGGTCGCCCTCGATGACGATGTCCACGGGGCCCTGCGGCGGCGCGCCCGTTCCATCGATGATCGTGACGCCGCGAAGAATCAGGCGGTCGTAGGGGCCGTCGCCCTCGTCGGCGCCGCGTGGCGTCGTTTCCGGGCGGCCGACTTGCGCGAGCAGCGATCCCGCGCCGAGGAGGAAGACCCCGGCCGCCGTCAGGATGACCCGGCAATACCGTTTCGTTCTCATGATCCCTCCATGATCCATGCGGCGAACCCTCATGTCACGGCCGCCGCCACTTCGGAAATGTTGCTCTCGCGGAGCAGCTTGACCCGGAACTCGGTGAACTCGCCCGGCTCGCTCTCCACCTCGAGCTCGCCGCCGTGGCCCACGACGATGTCGCGGGAGATCGACAGCCCGAGCCCGGTTCCCTGCGTCCCCGACTTCGTCGTGAAGAACGGCTCGAAGATCTTCCGGACGATGGAGTCCGGAATGCCGGTGCCGTTATCCCGGATCGACACGATGACGTGGTCGTCGTAGCCCCTCGTCCTGAGCGCGACGGTGGGAGAATAGTCGGCGTCCTCCTCCTCCTCCTCCTTGCGGGCGGCCGTCGCGTGACAGGCGTTGGTCACGATGTTCAGGAAGACCCGGCTGAGGTCGCGGGCGATGCCGGTGACCTCGCCGGCTTCGTCATCGAAATCGCGGTCCAGCGTCACGTTGAAGGAGGAGTCCGTGCCGCGCAAACCGTGGTAGGCGAGCTTCGCGTACTCGTCGACCAGCTGGTTGACGTCGATGGTCTCCGCGGCGCCGGCCTCGTCGCGCGAATGAGCCAGCATCCCCTCCACGATGCGGTCGGCCCGGCCTCCGTGCTCCCGAACCTTGGTCACGTTCATCTCGAGGTCGCCGAGGACCTCATCGATGAACTCGCGGTCCATCTCCGCGTTCCCCTCCGCGACCTCGTTCAGCTCCTCCTTCAGTTCGTCGATCAATTCCTTCGACAGAACCGCGAAGTTGTTCACGAAGTTGAGCGGATTGCGGATCTCGTGGGCGACCCCCGCCGTGAGGGCGCCGAGCGAGGCCAGCTTCTCCTGCGTAATGACCTGTTCCTGCGTACGCCGGAGGTCGTCGAGCGTCTGCTCCAGCGCCTCGTTCTTCGTCTGCACCTCCTGCGCCAGCTTCTCGACCAGGTTCAGCCGCTGCACCTCGAGGGCGTGCTTGCGGAACACCTCCAGCGCGTGCGCCATGTCGGTGACCTCGTCGTTCCCCTCGACCTCCACCTTCACTTCGAGGTCGCCCTCGGACATGCGCCGCGTGGTCGCGAACAGGCTGTTCAATCGGACGATGAGGGAGCGGCCGAACGTCTTCCAGGCGACGCGGGCCGCGCCGATCGTGAACAGGATCACGGCGAGGAGGAACCAGAACCCCAGTTGCACGAGGAACTCGGAGCGGCTGGCCGCATCGCGGGCGGTCTCCTCGACGCGTTCCATGAGCGCCCGGACCCCCATGTCGAGTTCCGCCGTCGTCTGCCGGTTGCGCTCGAGCAGGTCCTCGGCCCGGCCGACCTCCTCCAGTTCCCGCCGCCGGGTCTGGAAGATGCCGGCGGAACCTCCGTACAGCTCGCTGGGGACGCTCACCGCGTCGGCCAGCGTCTCCCTCAGGAGCGGGCGGATCCTGGGCAGCGTCGCCCTCACGTCGCGGAGGGCGGTCTCCACGCGTCCCTGGTTGGCGAGCAACTGCTCCGCATCGGTCTCGGTGAAGGCCTGCTGGATGAGCGTGATCGCCTGGTTCTGCGACGCCTTGAAGTTCAGGAGGCCGTCGAGTTGCTCGATTTCGTCGAACGCCTGGCGCTGGGAATTCGGCGCCGGAACGTCCGTCAGCTGGCGGAGCCCCGTGCTCATGAAGAAATACTGGTCGTCGATCGCCTCCTCGAGCACCGACTGGAGACGGAGTCCGGTCTCCTCGACGGTCGTCGCCATCTCGGCGAGCCGGGCCGCGTACGTCATCCGGTTGTTGACCGACTCGTAGATCTCGTTGATGTTCGCCACCAGGTCTTCGGCCAGGCCCGCGACATCCGCATCCATGCCCGCTCCGCCGCCGACCTCGCCGACCCAGTACTGGAGGCTGTCCTGCTCCAGCAGGACGGCGGCCCGGACGTCCGCCAGCGTCGCGGGGTCGGCGGCCGACAGGAGCTGCGGGGATGCGCGCAGGAGCCCCTCGCTGTGCTGCGTCACGCGGTGGCCCGCGAGGAGCGAGGGGATCTGTTCCTGCGTGACCTCGCTCTGTCCCCGCTCCACGATGGTCATGAGGAGGAGCGCGAGGAGGATGGCGCTGATCGTAAGGAGCACGCCGCCGCCCAGTCCGACGACGATCTGGCTGCCGATGCCGAACCGGCCGCCGGTCGCCTCCCGCGCCCGCGCCCCCAGCCGGCCGGGGAGCCGCGCCAGCGCCCACTCGAAGGCGCGGTGGATGCGCTCGTCGCTCTGTTTCACCGGAGGGCCCTCGGTACTCACCGGGAGAGCCGGGTTACGGGCACGAACTCTCCCTCCCGAATCACGGTCAGGAACACGAGGTCAGAGCCCTGGTTGTCTTCCGCCCCGTATTCGACCGTGAAACCGCCGAGGTCGATGGGGCCGGATTCCGCCAGCGTGCGGAGGAAGGACTCCCGCGTGGGCAGAACGTCCTGATCGCCGGCCGCCAGCGCCTCCACGACCAGCCGCCCGGCCAGGTAGCCCTCCAGCGACACGAAGCCCGGCCGGGCGGCGGGATCGACCGCCCGCAACGCGGCCTGATAGCGCGCCACCACGGGGATGCTCGGGTCGCGGGGGAAGGGCACGACCTGCGTCACGACGACGCCGTCGCCGGCGCGGCCCAGCTCGTCGAGGAGGGCGTAGCTGCCGACGAAGGAGATGTTCACGAACAGGGCGTCGAGGCCGATCTTCCTCGCCCACCGGATGAAGTGCGCCACGGGGATGTACGCGCCGATGATGATGACGGCCTGCGGGTTGCCGGCCTGGATGTCGAGGAGCCCTCGCTTCACGGCCCGCGTGTTCCGCATGTAGGGGGCCTCGCTGACGAGTGCCATGCCGCGCGCGTCCATCGCGCTGCGGACGCCCGTCAGACCGGCCAGCCCGTAGTTGTCATCCTGGTAGAAGACCGCGATGCGCTCAAATCCGAGGTCCTCCACCAGGCGGTCCACCATCTCCTGCGTCTCCTGGTCGTAGGACGCGCGCAGGTTGACGACGTAACGCTGGTCCGGGCCCCTCAGCAGGCCGGCGCCCGTGAACGCCCCGATGTAGGGGACGCCGGCGTCGCTCGCGCCCGGTTCCGCGGCAGCGGAGGTCGGCGTGCCGACGGCGCCGATGAGGCCGAACACGCCGTGCTCGATGAGTTCCTGAGTGTTGGCGACGGCGGGTTCGGGTTCGTAGCCGTCGTCGCGGACGATGAGGCGGAGGGCGCGCCCGTGGACGCCGCCCTCCCGATTGGCCTCCTCGAACGCGGCCCGGATGCCGAGGTTCATGTTGCGGCCGAGTTCCCCCGCCGGCCCTTCGAGGGCAGCCGACTGGCCGAAAACGATGGAATCGGCGTGCACGCCCTCGGCCGCGGCTTCGCTCTGCTGCGACATGGCGGCGCCCGGCAGCGTGCCGGCCGCCACCACGGCCGCGAGCGCGAGAAACCGGCGCTGCATCAGGAGGCTGCCCCCAGGTACCGAAGCGTCAGGCAGGTGATGTCGTCGGACTGGTCCGCCTCTCCCGCATGTTCCTGCACCGCCCGTATCACGTGGCGGTTGATGTCTTCCGCCGACGAGCCGTGGCATTCGCCCAGCACCTCGGCCAGCTCCTTCTCGCCGAGTTCGACGCCATCCTCGTTCATCGCCTCCGTCACGCCGTCCGTGTAGAAGAACACGGCATCGCCCGGCTCGAGCGTGATCGACCCCCTGGGGAAGTCGATCCCCGACATGACCCCGAGGACGAGTCCCGGATCGGCGGCGATCTGCTCGACCTCTCCCGACGCCTTGATGAGGAACGGAAGATTGTGCCCGGCGTTCGCGAACGTGGCCTTACCGTTCACGGGATTGAACTTGGTGTAGAAGAGGGTCACGAACATCGACTCCTCGTTCTCGTTGATGAGAAGCCGGTTCACCTCGTCGAGACAGACCGAGGGGTCCGGCTCGCCGATCGCCGTCCCCTTGAGGAGCGTGCGGCTCACCATCATGAAGAAGGCCGCCGGCACGCCCTTGCCCGAGACGTCGGCCATGACGATCGCCATGTGGTCTTCCTCGAGGCGGAAGAAGTCGTAGAAATCCCCTCCCACTTCGCGGGCCGGCGTCATCCAGGCATGGAGCTCGTAGCGCGGGTCGCTGGGGTAGTTCGTCGGCAGGATCGACTCCTGCATCCGCGCCGCCACGCCGAGTTCCTGGCGCAACGCCACCAGCGCGTCCCGGTCGCGCAGCGCGGCTCGCATCACCGCGAGGTGCTCCAGGGTCTTGGCGATCGTGGTTTCCAGGTCCCCGAAGTCGATCGGCTTCGTGACGAAGTCGAAGGCGCCGCGGTTCATGGCGGTGCGGATGTTCTTCATGTCCCCGTAGGCCGTCACCATGACGGCGCGGAGGTCGCGGTCGAGTTCGGCCAGCTGCCCCAGGAGTGTGAGGCCGTCCATCTCGGGCATGTTGATGTCGGAGAGCACGAGGTCGACATCGTCGTGCTTGTCGAGCTTCGCGAGGGCTTCGACCCCGTTCTGGGCGAAGACCAGCGTGAATTCGCCCGAGCGGATCCGGCGCCGGAACTTCTGCCGGAGGAGCAGCTCCAGATCGGGTTCGTCGTCTACTACCAGGATCTTCGGCATCGAAGCCTCGGTTGAGGTGAATCGTCGGTCATGAGTTCCCGCCCTTGTCCGAAACCGCGTCCAGTCGTCATCGTCCCTGTCGATCTTGGCGCGGGGGTCCCCGCGCTGCGGTGCGGGAATCTCCACAACCGGGGACCGGCCGCGCAATATGTCGAACCTCGGCAGCATGCATGGTTTTGGCGCCGGGGGCGCCCGGAACAGCGAGTGGACAACCAACCGACAGGAGCGGAACGGGAGTGCGGATCGCCGTCAAGCCGGACCCGAGCGAGCCACGCCGCGTGGTGGACGAGGTCGAGCGCTTCTGCCTGGAGCGCGGGATTTCCAACGACATCGTCTTCCGTTTTCAGCTCTCGCTGGACGAGCTTCTGACGAACGTCATTTCCTATGGATTCGAGGGAGTTGCGGATGATCCGGTCATCACGGTGGACATTCGCCTCGGAGACGCCGACATTGAGATCACGATTCGAGATAACGGCCGGTCCTTCAACCCGCTTGAGGACGCGGAGACTCCCGACATAAGCCTTGCGGCGGAGGATCGTCCCATCGGGGGGCTTGGCATCCACCTGACGAAGTCTTTTATTGACACGCTTGCGTACGAGCGGGTCGAGGGTTTCAACTGCCTTACCCTAAGGCAGCCGCTGGGGGCTGCCGGAAGCGAGGAATCGCCAGATGAACATTGAGACCAGCTATTCGGGAGATACCGCCGTGGGGGTGGTCAGCGGGCGCGTAGACTCCAGCAACGCCAAGGACTTCGACGGGGAGCTCTCCGGCATCATCGATGGGGGAGCGACCAACCTGGTCCTGGATTGCGGAAGCCTGCGCTACATCAGCAGTGCCGGGCTACGGGCGCTGTTGATCGCCATCCGCAAGACCAACCAGGCCGGCGGCGGGCTCGCCCTGTGCCAAGTCCCGGAGAATATCCTCGAAGTGCTGGAGGTCAGCGGCTTCGTGCGGCTGACCAAGGTCTTCGATACGGTCGAGGAAGCTCAGGCGAGTTTCACGTAGAAAGAGACCGGGAAACGGATCGGGGGGCGCGCCGGATCGCCAGCGCGCCCCCCGATCCGTTGATTCGTCGCGGCCCGTCCGGGCCCGATCAGAAGAAAGCGAACGCCTGCACCTTCCAGGACCAGTCCGACCGGCCGCCAGAGCTGTAGAAGTCCACGTTGGTGGAGATCCCGTTTCGGCCCGCGAAGTACACCATGACGCCGGGCGTGACCACCGTCCCGGTGACCTTCTCCGGATGTTCCGCGCCGGAATCGACCCAGCTCACACGGAGCATCGGCTCGATCCCCGAGACCCCGGACTCGGGCGCCGTGGGAAGATACCAGAAGGCCATGAACTGGAAGGCCGAGAACTTCGCGTCATCGTTCAGCTTCCAGTTGCGGCCCTGCAGGACGTTGGCGATCAGGTGGGGACCGCCGAGCCACGTCCCGAGTTCCACCTCGGCGCCGATCGCCGGGACGCCCATCGTCTCGTCCCGGCTGTTGAGCGTCTCGTCCAGGGCGAAGTAGGCGGACACGCGCGTGTCCCCTCCGGTGGGGAAGAGCGAGAGCTGGCCCGAGGCCGACTTCCCCGTGTTCACGTCCTTGTTCCCGATCCCCTCGCCGTTGGTGAGCGTGAACCGGTAGCCGAAGAGGTCGCTCAAGCGCCCCTGCGCGAGGATGCCCGGCTCGTAGTTATCCAGCCCCAGCGCGTCGGTGAGGCGGCCGAAGGTGCATACGCTCCCGACGCCGGGGCAGTGATCCACCCCCGTGACCCTGGCGTCTCGTTCGATGATCGGAAGCCAGGAGTTGGGCACCAGCCAGAAGTACGACATCCCCTTCTTGAACTGCCCCAGCTGGATCTGCAGCGCCTCGCTCGGCGTGAGTTCCAGGTAGGCTTCGAGCACCGCTGCGCCGTCGATGTTGAACTGAGCCCTGGCTGTGACGAGCTCGTTGAGCCTCCCGTCGATCGTCACCCACGCGCGGCGGATGAAGAAGGATGACGGCGTCTCGTCAACGCTCGAAGCCTCGTATTGTGCCTGGACGCGGGCGCCCACGGTCACGGTGGAGCCGCCACGCGCCCGGATTTCCTGGGCAAGGAGGGGGTGGACGGCGGCGAGCGCGAGCCCCAACCCAAATGCGGCGACCACTCCGATGGAGCGTTTCCACATGATGATATGCCCTCTCGTCGAAGATTCCGGTGTAGCCCGGTCACACCCGAAGATAAGCGACTGCCGCCGTTCGGCTACCGGGCCGCCGAGAACCCGTTGCGCGATGCCGAGCAGGGACGCAACCTAGATCGAGAGTCGCGGAGGGCCATGATCGAGCGACAACACCCGTTTGAAGAAGGAGCCGCCGTGAGCACCCATCAGGTACGCTGGTCCCGCCGGTTCACGGCGGGAAGGAACCTTGCAACCGCCGCGCTGCTCTCCGGCGCGGGCCTCCTACTGGCGCCGGCGTTCCTCGCCGCGCAGGACGTTGCCGGAGACCTCGGGTTCGTCCTCAACACGTACTCGTTCCTCGTCTGGGGCGTGCTCGTGATGTGGATGTGCGCCGGGTTCACGATGCTGGAAGCCGGGTCCGTGCGGTCCAAGAGCGCGTCCATGATCTGCATGAAGAACATCGGACTGTACGCCATCGCGGGTCTCATGTACTACGTCATCGGCTACAACCTCATGTACGTCGATGTCGGGAGCGTGATCGGATCGATCAGCTTCCTCTACGGCCCCTCCGCAGACGAGATCGCGCTTATCGGCGGGGACGAAGGCGCGGCCGCCGCCGTCGCGGAGAACGGCTACTCCGTGATGTCGGACTGGTTCTTCCAGATGGTCTTCGTCGCCACGACCGCCTCGATCGTCTCCGGCGCGCTGGCCGAGCGGGTCAAGCTCTGGACCTTCTTCGTCTTCGTGGGCGGGCTCACCGGGGTCATCTACCCCATCGTCGGCGCGTGGACGTGGGGCGGCGGCTGGCTCGGACAGATGGGCTTCACGGACTTCGCCGGCTCGACGATCGTGCACTCGACCGGCGGCTGGGCGGCGCTCGCCGGCGCGCTCGTCGTGGGCCCGCGCTGGGGCAAGTACCGCAAGGACGGCTCCGTCAAGGCGACGCCTCCATCGAACATCCCCGCGGTTACGCTGGGCGTGTTCATCCTCTGGATGGGCTGGTTCGGCTTCAACGGCGGCTCCGAACTCGCCCTCTCGGGCGTCGTCAACGCGGTTTCGATGAGCAACATCCTCGTGAACACGAACCTCGCCGCCGGGGCCGGCGTCATCACGGCGCTCTGCCTGTCCCGGTCCATACTCGGCCGGGTCGACCTCTTCGCCACGCTCAACGGGGCGATCTCCGGCATGGTGGCGATCACGGCCGGACCGAACATCACCAACTCGCTGTGGGCGATCCTGATCGGCGCCGTCGGCTCCCTCCTGTGCATGTTCGGGCTGAAGCTGCTGGAGATGCGGCGGATCGACGACGTGGTCGGGGCCGTGCCCGCGCACCTGTTCGCCGGAGCCTGGGGCACGCTCGCCACCTGCATCGCGGCCGGCGGCGATTTCGTCGTGCAGCTGACCGGCGTGGCGGCCGTCGGCGCGTTCGTCTTCTTCATTTCCTGGGTCTTCTGGACGGTGCTGGACAGGACGCTGGGCGTTCGCGTGTCGCGGAGCGTCGAGAGCATCGGCCAGGATGCCGCGGAGCTCGGGATCGATGCTTATCCCGAATTCGTGCTCATGGTGGATCCGGACGACGACAACGACTTCCGCGACGCGGACTGAGCGTCCGCCCACGGGTAGCGTTCAATGTCGGCGGTGAAGTTCGTCGATCACGGCTATGCCGACCCGGACCCCGCGATCTCGGCGGGGTCCGGGCCTTTCCGCCACTACGAACTGGATGCCGCCTTTCACGACGAGCTGTTTCACGAGGACGGTACCCCCAGGGCGCGGGCGCGCCGGTTGCGGACCGCCCTCTCCAGGATCCCTCCGGAAGACCTGGAGCGGCTCCAGGACGGCGTGTACCGCCGTTTCGTCCATGAGGGGATCACGTTCACGGTCCTCGGCGTCGAAGATGTCTCGGAGCAGATCATCCCCATCGACTGCGTGCCGCGCCTCATCACCGCCGAGGAGTGGGATCACATCGAGCGGGGACTGAAGCAGCGCCTCGCGGCCCTCAACCTGTTCCTGCACGACGTCTACCACGACGGGAAGTCGCTGCGGGATGGCATCGTCCCGGTCGACCTCGTGCTCGGCTGTCCCCAGTACCGTCTCGAGATGCGGGGGATGAGGGTGCCGCACGACGTATACGTCGCCGTGTGCGGGACGGACATCGTGCGCGCGGGCGACACGTTCGCGGTGCTGGAGGACAATCTCCGCGTCCCGTCGGGCGTTTCCTACATGCTCGCCTGCCGCACGGCGATGAAATGGGCTTTCCCCTACCTGTATCGGGCGTACGGGGTCCGCGAGGTGGCGGACTACCCGGAGCGCCTCTACTCGACGCTCGCGTCGCTCTCGCGGACGGCGGAGACGCCCCGCATGGCGGTGCTGACGCCGGGCCGATACAACTCCGCGTACTACGAGCACGCGTTTCTGGCCGGCGAGATGGGCGTCGACCTGGTGGAGGGGCGGGATCTCGTCGTGCACGACGCGACGCTGTACGCGCGCACGGCCGCGGGTCTGCGGCGGATCGACGTGCTCTACCGTCGGATCGACGACGATTTTCTGGATCCGGTCGCTTTCCGCGACGACTCCGTGCTCGGGGCCGCCGGCCTCTTCCACGCCTACCGGGCCGGCAACCTGGTGCTCGCCAACGCGCCGGGCACGGGCGTGGCGGACGACAAGGCGTTGTACGCGTACGTCCCCCGCATCATCCGCTACTTCCTGGATGAAGAGCCGATCCTGGCCAACGTGGAAACCCATCTCTGCCGGGAGCCGGACGGCCTCGCCTACACGCTGGACAACCTGAAGGAGCTCGTCGTCAAGGAGGTCGGCGGGAGCGGCGGCTACGGGATGCTCGTGGGCCCGCACGCGACGAAGGCTGAGCGCAAGGCGTTCGCGGAGCACCTGCGGAACGACCCGGCGAACTACATCTCGCAGCCGGTGCTGCCCCTTTCCCGGGCGGGCTGTTTCGTGGACGGACGACTGGAGCCTCGCCACGTGGACCTGCGCCCCTTCGTCCTCCAGGGGAGCGAAGAGCAGCATGTCGTTCCCGGGGGGCTGTGCCGCGTCGCGCTGCGCAAGGGGAGCCTCGTCGTGAACTCCAGCCAGGGCGGAGGCTGCAAGGATCTATGGATTCTCCGTGAGTAGCGGCGGATGATGCTGGCCCGGATGGCGGCGAACTTCTACTGGCTTGGCCGCTATGCGGAACGGACCGAAAACACGGCCCGCCTGCTCGAGTACCAGTTGACCCGGCTCGTGGATGCGGATGCCGACGAACTCGCCCTCGGATGGCGCGTCGTGTACCGGGCCCTGAGTCAGCCGCCTCCCCAGGCGCCGGCCGATGTGGACGAGGCCGAAGCTTTCCTCATCGCGGACGCCTACACGTTGACCGGCGGCCTCGTCGAGGACACGACGAACCCGGCGTCGATGATCTCGTGCTGGGGGATGGCGCGGGAGAACGCCAGGGAAATCCGGCCGCGGCTGCCCCTGCGCGTGTGGGTGTGCCTGAACCAGGGGTACCTCTGGCTCCAGGAGACGGAGTTCGCCGACGCCTGGGGCGAGGGACCGGCGGCTCTGGTGAGCCAGGCGATCGACCGGCTCCGCCTCCTCGCCGGGGTGGTGGACGCCAACATGGCGCGGGACGATGCGTGGCGCTTCCTCGAACTCGGCCGTTACGTGGAGCGGCTGCAGCAGCAGATCGTGCTGCTCGACGTGTGGGATCGGATCGCGCGGCCGCAGGGTGGCGGCCTGGCCCTCTCCTGGGCCGACCTGTTGCGCGTGTGCGGCGCCTTCGAACCCTACCGCCGGGACCGGTCGCTCACGTTGCACCGCGGTTCCGTCCTCGGCTTTCTGATGCGGAACCCGGAGGTCTCCCGTTCGCTGCACTACGCGACCGACCGCATCGAGTCCACGCTGCGGGGCATCGACCCGGCCGGCGGGCGCCCGCCACTCGCCGCGCCGCACCGCCTGGCGCTTCGCATCTCGGCCGCCCTCGAACTGGATCCGGGCGAGGCGGATGCCGCATCCGATGCCGCACCCGATGCCGAAGCGGGGGAGCCCTTCGGACCTCTGACGCGCGACAGCCGGACGCTGCACGACCTCGTGCAGGCCACGTACGTCGACTATCCGGTGACCGCGGGGCTCCCGTCATGATCGCGCGCTACACGATCGAACACGCGGTCGAGTTCGTGTACAGCGCGCCGGTTCGGGGGTCCGTCATGACGCTCCATCTGCACCCCGTGCAGGACCGAAGGCAGGTCGTGCGCGGGTTCGCGATCGAGACCGACCCGTCCGGCCCCGTGTTCGAATTCGAAGGACCGTTCCACAACCGGGGCCACTTCTTCGATCGCCCCGGCACGCATCGCCGTCTCTCGATCGTCGGACGTTCGACCGTGGAGGTGGGTCCGATACCGGAGGCGCCCCTGGAGGTCGGGGAAGAGGCGTGGGCCCGGCTCGACGCCGCGGCGAGGGCTCCCGAACTCGGACTGATGCTGCAGCCCAGCCGTTTCGTCCGCTCCTCGCCGCTCCTCGCCGACTTCATCGAGAGCCGCGGCCTCGAACGCGGGGATGATCCGCTGGCGACCGCCACGGCGCTGCGGAGCCGGCTCCACGAGTCGTTTGATTATATTCCAGGTACGACCGCCGTGGATTCGCCGATCGAGCGCATCCTCGAGAGCCGCGAGGGCGTGTGCCAGGACTACGCTCACGTCATGGCTTCGATCCTGCGGGGTTGGGGGATCCCGACCCGCTACGTGTCGGGCTATCTGGGTCCGGATAGCGGGGACGGCGGCGGCGTAACGAGAGGCGAAAGCCACGCCTGGGTCGAGAGCTGGTTTCCCGGCGCAGGATGGGTCGGCTTCGATCCGACCAACGACACACAATGCGATGTGCGCCATGTGCGGGTCGCGGTGGGCCGCGATTATGCCGATGTTCCGCCCACTCGCGGCGTCTTCCGGGGTTCTGCGGAGTCGATGCTTCGCACCCGGGTCACCATTGAGAGAGGAGAAGCATCGTGCCCGTGATCCGCGTTGATTCGTTCCGGTTCCGGGGCCGCCGGCTCGCCGCCGTCGTCACGGCCCTCTTCGCGTTCGCCGTTCCCGTGTGGGGGCAATCCGTCTCGATCGGGGCCGACGTCGTGAGCCGCTACGTGTGGCGCGGCGTCGACTTCGGCGAATCCATGGCCGTGCAGCCGGCGATCACCTTCGGGGCCGGAGGGCTCGAGTTCGGTGCGTGGGGTTCGTACTCCATCTCCGCCCCGGGCGCCTCGGCCAACGAAAACGACCTCTGGGCGACCTACACGGTGACGGCCGAATCGGGCCTCTCCGTCGCGGTCGGAATCACGGACTACTACTTCCCTTCGCCCGACGCCAGCGCCGGCTTCGGGGCCGGTGCGGCGCACACGGTGGAGATGTCGCTCGCCTTCTCGGGGCCGGAGACGTTCCCGATCTCCCTTTTCGGAGGCGTGCTCACCGAGAGCAGAGTGTTTTACGGGGAGGTGGGCGTGCCCTTCGCGATTTCCGGGGTGGATGTCGGGTTGCAGCTGCACATGGGTTTCGTGGGTGGCGAGAGCGACTTCTACGGCACCCACGAAGCGGCCGTGGTCAACCTGGGGGTGACGGCGAGCAAGGATCTTGCGATCACCCAGACCTTCGCCGTGCCGGTGAGCGTCGCGTACATCCTGAATCCCGACCAGGACCGGGCGCACCTCGTGTTCGGCTTCAGCATCGCGCCCTGAGCACGCGATGGCGCGCCCGGGAGTACCGCGCGTGACGAAGCTGCTGCGGGCCGCCCCGCTGCTGCTGCTCTCCGCCTGTTCGCTGGCTCCCGGGCCGTCGCTCCCGGAGCCGGTGGCGGAAATGCCGGAGGATTTCTCGGCCGACCTCCAGCCGGGGATGTACGAGCCGCTGCAGTGGTGGACGACGTTCCGGGATCCGGTGCTCGACGCCGTGGTCGACTCCGTGCTCGCCTCCAACTTCGACCTCGCCGCGGGCGTTGCTCGGGTTCGGCAGGCTCGCGCCAGGGCGCGCATGGCGCGGGCCGACCTCTTCCCGAGCGTCGGGGCCAGCGGAAACGTCACCGATACCGACACCCCGACGGACGCCGGCATCGGCGCGCAGATCCAGGCCCTCGGGCTGGGCGGTCCGGGGGATTCGATCGCGGGGTTCGTGTTTCCGGACAGAATCGATCTGACGACGTATTCGGTCAGCGCGGATCTCTCCTGGGAGCTGGACTTCTGGGGACGCGCCCGCAACGACGCGCGGGCGGCGGGGTCGGAGTACCTGGCGTCGGAATCGGACTTCCATGCGGCGCGGATCGGCATCCTGGCCGAGACCATCACCACGTACTTCGACATCGTCAGCCTGCGGCGGCAGACCGGACTGGCCCGCGAGACGGTGGAGGTGCTGCTCGAACGCGAGTCGCTGGCCTCGACGAGCTACGATCGCGGCCTGATCGACTCGTGGACGCTGTCCCAGGTCCGCCAGGACCTCAGGAACACGCAGGCGGGGCTGCCGCAGCTCGAGACGCAGCTCACGAGTGCCGAGGCTCGCTTGGCCGTCCTGCTGGGCGGCTATCGGGAGGATGTCGAGGTGATTCTGCCCGACTCCCTCGCGCCGCAACTCGCGGCGGACCCCGTCCCCGCCGGGATACCGGCGGATCTCCTGCACCAGCGGCCCGACGTGAGGGCGGCGGGCCAGCGGCTCGACGCGGCCCGCTACAGTATCGGCGCACGCCGGGCCCAACTGCTGCCGTCGCTCTCGCTGTCCGGTTCCATCGGGCTCGCCAGCGCGGACGCCGGCGAGCTCTTCAACGCACAGCAGTGGTTCACGAATCTGATCACGAACCTGACCGCGCCCATCTTCCAGGCCGGTCGCCTCCGGAACAATCTCGCGCTGGCCGAGGCCCGTTTCGATGAAGCCGCACACGCGTACGGACGGACCGTGGTGACGGCGGTGAACGAAGTCGAAACCGCGCTCGCCGGTTTGGAGAACGAGACTCGACGGCACGCGTTCCTCGCCTCCCAGCGCGAGGAGGCGCTGGCGACGATGGAGTTGCAGTCGCAGCGCTACGAATCGGGGGTCGTGGGCTACACCGACTACCTCGACGCCCTGCGCACGCTCCTGAACGTCGAGGCGGCGCTGGCGGGCGCGACGCGAGACCTGGCCCTCGCGCGGCTGGCCGTCCACCGGGCGCTGGGCGGCGCCTGGGCTTCGCCCGAGGCGGTTCCCGAGCCGCAGATGGTTCCGACGTCCGGCAGCGGTGAAAACCTCGCCGACCCGAACTACCTCGGGACGTACTCGATCATCGGGCGCGATCCCGCGACCGGCGAACTGGGGATGGGCGTGCAGTCGAAGGCGTTCGGGGCGGGGAACCGCGCCATGCACGCCAAGGGCGGGCTCGTAATCATCGCCCACCAGGCCGCCGCGAACCCCATGTACGGGGCGATCGGCATCGAACTCCTCCAGGCCGGATACTCGCCGGAGGAAGCCCTCGAGATGATGGTGGGGAGTGACGAGGGCCGGGATCGCCGCCAGGTCGCGATCCTCGACCAGCAGGGGCGGACGGCCGCCTGGACCGGCGCGGGCGCGAGCGACTGGAAGGGCCACAGGTGCGGCGTGGACTACTGCGCGCAGGGGAACATCCTCACGGGGCCCGAGGTGGTCGACGCGATGGCGGCCTCGTTCGAGTCGTCCGCGGGACCGCTCGCGGAGCGGCTGATGGACGCGCTCGACGCCGCGCAGGCGGCCGGCGGCGATGCGCGCGGCATGCAGTCCGGCGCCATCCTCGTCGTGGCGCCGCGGGTGAACGGCGGCTACAGCGACCGCGTCGTCGACATCCGGGTGGACGACCACGACGAACCGCTCGCCGAACTGCGCCGGGTCCTGGACATGTACCGTTCGGGCCGGATGTTGCGCGACGCCTCGCGGCTGAGGCGGGACGGCGATCTGCCGGGCGCCCTGGCGCTGGCGCGCGACGCCTCGGAGAGGTCGCCGGAGAACGACAACGCGTGGGTGACGCTGGCCGCGCTCCTGCTCGACGACGGGCGCGAGGAGGACGCCTTCGACGCCCTGGCGCGGGCGGTCGAACTCAATCCGGGTCGACGCCGGACCCTGCCCGACGCGGACGACTTCGAGCGCGTGCGCGAGGACCCCCGCTTCCTGAGGCTCATCGGCCGCTAGTCACGCCGGCCCCCGCGCGGGACCGGGGCCGTCGCGCCCGGTCAGTGGTGGTCGGACTCCTCGTAGTGGCGCGCGAGCGCGTCGCCTCCGAAGTCGTTCTCCAGATCCCGCCACACGGAGTGGACGTGGTTCGCGTCGTTCTGCGTGTTGTCATACTCGATCAGGAAGACCGGCGCATGCACCCGGTAGTAGTGTCCCTCGCCGGGTTCGAGCGGTCCCGCCCAGGCGAAGTGGATGTCGCTCGCCGGAATCTCGTTCTCGACCCGCGCCATCCAATCGGGGCCCGCCGTCGCGTTCCCCGCGTACTCGTGCACGATCTCGAACAGGATCGCGCGCTGCTCCGCCGTCATGGCGTCGGCGGGAAGACCCTCGAACGCGTCGAGCCGGGCCTCCCGGTCGTTTCCCGTGAGGATGTCGCTGGGGGCCTCGGCCGCGAGGGTCGCGCGCTCGCGCTGTTCCGGCGTGAAGCTCCGCATCAGCGCCCGGGCCAGATCTTCCTCCCGCCCCAGCGGTCGCCAGCCCGCCTTCGGACCCGATGGCACGCGGGCCGGGTTCGCGCCCATGAACGCGGGGCCCGTCACCGTGAGCAGACCCGAAGGCGATGAGAAGTTGAGGGAGAGGTGGTGTCCCTCGAACCGCCACGCCCATGGCCCTTCCGACGAGGGGTCGCCGAAGATCGCGACATAGTAGTTCTCCGGATCCCGGCGCTCGGGCCGTCCCTCCAGGAGTCCGAGGATGCGCTCCAGTTCGATGATCGCGCTCGCCTTCAGGAACCCCTGGCTGCTCATGGCGGCTTGAAGGAGATCGTGCGCGGCGCCGCGCTGCGCGGTCGTCATGTCGGCGAGCGGCAGTCCGTTCCGGGCCCGGGGGACGAAGTGCCAGTTGAAACGCTCCTCGTCCTCCAGCGAGAAGAGCGCCTTCGCCCGTCCCGCCTCGTCGAGCAGGGAAATGAAGGCCTGTGCGGCGGAGGCCGAATCCACCTTCGCGCCCGGCGCTCCTCCGGTCGCCAGCGCGAACGCGGCCGCGGGAACGAGCAGGCAGGTCGCCCAGGTGACCCGTCCCGCCGTCCGATTCCTGATCTTCATCGTTCCTCCTCCGCTCGAGACAGCCTCGGCCGCGCGCACTCGCGGATTGGCGCCGCCGCCTTCAAGTTGGTCGACCTCAACCGGGGTCGATCACCGTCCCATATGAGTCGATCACCATTCCATATTCCGAACAACAAGGCAGAATCGCCAGATGATCGCGGGTCCCAACGGCGCGGAGAGCGGCCGTCACAGCCCGGCCGCGCACGTGGAGTTCGAGGGCGTGAGCAAGAGCTACGACGGCAGCACGCTGGTCGTGGACGACCTGAACCTCGGCATCGGCAAGGGCGAATTCGTGACCCTGCTCGGTCCTTCCGGTTCGGGGAAGACGACCATCCTGATGATGCTTGCCGGCTTTCAGACCGCGACATCCGGCACGATCCGCATCGGCGGGCGCTCCGTCCAGGATCTGCCGCCCCGCAAGCGCGGGATCGGGATGGTGTTCCAGAACTACGCGCTCTTTCCGCACATGACCGTGGGCGCGAACCTCGCGTTTCCGCTGGAAGTGCGAGGCATCGCCGAGGCGCGGCGCCGCGAGCGCGTCGAGCGTGCGCTGGACCTCGTCCGCCTCGGCGGGCTGGAGGACCGGCGGCCCGGCCAGCTGTCCGGCGGCCAGCAGCAGCGCGTGGCCATCGCGCGGGCCCTCGTGTTCGAGCCCGAACTCGTGCTCATGGACGAGCCGCTGGGCGCCCTGGACCGCAGTCTGCGCGAGGAGATGCAGTACGAGATCCGCTCCATCCACCAGAGGCTGGGCGTGACCGTCGTCTACGTCACCCACGACCAGCAGGAGGCGATGGTGATGTCGGATCGGATCGCCGTCCTCAACGGCGGCCGGATCGAGCAGATCGCCGGGGCGGAGGGGCTCTACGAGGAGCCCGAACGCGCCTTCGTGGCCCGCTTCATCGGCGAGAACAACCGGCTCCACGGCCGGGTGACGCTCGTGGAGGATGACCTGTGCGAAGTGGACGTGGGAGGCGAGCGGATCCGCGCCTTTCGCATCGCCCCGTGCGGGGTCGGCGACACGGTCACGCTCTCGATTCGCCCCGAACGGATCGCGATCAAGCCCGAGGAGGGTCTGTACCACAACGTGGTCGAGGCCGCCATCGAGGACATGACCTTTCTGGGCGACCACCTGCGCGTCCGGCTGGCCGCCTGCGGGGGCCGGGATGTCGTGGCCAAGATTCCGAACATCGTGGGGCACGGCGCCATGATGGTGGGTGACACCGTCCGCATCGGCTGGACCGTCAACGACTGCCGCGCGCTGGACTTTGAAGGCGACGAGGAGGCTGGGAGAAACGCATGAAAATCATGAATACGAAGAAGGGGTCTGCGGTTCACACCTCACGCGGCGTAACGCTCGCCGCCCTGGTCGCCGCCGCGGCGTTCACGCTCGGGTGCGGGCCGCAGGCGCCGGAGGATCCGGCGATCACGGCCGTTTCCTGGGGAGGCTCCTACGGCCGGGCGTATCGCGGGGCCATCCAGGTCCCGTTCATGGATGAGACGGGGATTCGGGTGGACATGGAGGACTACAACGGCGGCCTCGCCCAGATCCGGGCGCAGGTCGATGTCGACGCGGTCTACTGGGACGTCGTGGACCTGGAGATGGCGGACGCGATGCGCGGCTGCGACGAGGGCCTGCTGGAGCCGATCGACATCGACATGCTGCCCCCGGCCCCCGACGGGACGCCCGCGAGGGAGGACTTCTACCCGGAGATGCAGGGGGAGTGCGGAGCCGGGATGCTCTTCTACTCCACGGTGTATGCGTATAACGCCGACCACTTCCCGGATGAGCGGCCCGCGACGATGGCGGATTTCTTCGACCTCGAGAAGTTCCCGGGGCGCCGCGGAATGCGCCGCGTCCCGCAGGTGAACCTGGAGTTCGCCCTCATCGCGGACGGGGTCCCGCTCGACGATGTGTACGCCACGCTCTCGACGCCGGAAGGGCTCGACCGCGCCTTCGACAAGCTCGATACGATCAAGGACCAGGTCGTCTGGTGGGAGGCGGGCGCCCAGCCGCCGCAGATGCTGGCGGACGGGGAAGTCGTGATGAGCACGGCCTACAACGGCCGCATCTTCAACGCACAGATCCTGGAGGAGCAGCCGTTCGTCATCGTGTGGGACGGCCAGGTGCTCGATTACGGCCAGTTGAGCATCGTGGCCGGGACGCCGCGGCTCGAGAACGCGCTCCGCTTCGTCGCCTTCGCGACAACCGGGGAATCGCTGGCGGCGGTCGCGCGCCGGATCTCCTACGGTCCGGCCCGCCGGTCTGGAGAGCCGCTCGTCACGACGCACCTCGCGACCGGCGTCGAGATGGCGCCCCACCTGCCCACGAGCCCGGAGAACATCGCGCGCGCCCTGCGGAACGACTGGGAGTTCTGGGTCGACAACCAGGACGCGCTGAACGAGCGCTTCAGCGCTTGGCTGACCCGTGCGAACTGACCCGCTCGCGCACGCCGTGGCGCGCACGTCCGCTTGCGCCGCCGCCCTCGTCGCGTGTGTCGCCGGACACGCGGCCGCCCAGTCGATCACCGCCGTCTCGTACGGTGGCTCGTATCAGAAGGCGAGCACGGAGGCGTGGTTCGAGCCCTTCACCGCCGCCACCGGGATCCGGGTGGATGTCGAGGACTTCACCGGCGCCCTGGCCCAGGTCCGCGCCCAGGTGGAGGTCGGCAACGTCTACTGGGACGTCGTGGACCTGAACGTGTCGGACGTCATGCTCGCCTGCGACGAGGGGCTGCTGGAGTACATCGATACGGAGGTTCTGCCCCCCGGAGCGGACGGGACGCCGGCGGCGGAGGACTTCTTGTCCGGGACCCTTTCCGACTGCGGGGCCGGGGTTGTCGTCTGGTCCACGATCTACGCGTTCGATGCGAGCCGTTTCCCGGGCGACAGACCGGAGACGATCGCCGATTTCTTCGATCTCGAGAAGTTTCCCGGGCGCCGCGGCATGCGCCGTGTTCCCATGTTCAACCTCGAATCCGCCCTCATGGCGGACGGCGTGCCGGCGGAGGAGGTGTACGCCCTGCTCGACACACCGGAGGGTCTGGACCGGGCGTTCCGCAAGCTCGATACGATCAAGGATCACGTCGTGTGGTGGGAGGCCGGCGCCCAGCCGCCACAGATGCTGGCCGACGGGGAGGTCGTCATGAGCACGGCCTACAACGGACGCATCTTCAACGCACAGGTGCTGGAGAACAAGCCGTTCGAGATCGTCTGGGACGGGCAACTCCTGGACATCAACCAGCTGGCCATCGTCGCCGGCACGCCGCGCGTCGAGGAGGCGATGCGACTCGTGAGCTTCGCGAGTACCGCCGAGGCGCTCGCGGCGCTAGGCCGCCGAATCTCGTACGGCCCCGCCCGGACCTCGGCCGCGCCGCTGATCACGACCCACCTGGAGACCGGCGTGGAGATGGGGCCGCACCTGCCCACGCATCCCGCCAACATGGCGCGCGCGCTCCGCAGGGACTGGGTCTGGTGGGTGGATAACCAGGACGTGCTGAACGAGCGCTTCAGCGCGTGGTTGGCGCGCTGAGCCGCGTCGGTCCGCCCCCCCGCGAGCGGCTGCGGGCGATGGGGCTTGTGCTGCCGCTGCTCGTCTTCCTCGGCGTCACTTTCCTGGCCCCGCTGGCGACGATGCTGCTGCGGAGCGTCCATGACCCGGTGGTCGCCGATGCGCTGCCCGCGACCCTCGGCGCGCTGCGCGAGTGGGAGGGGGAAGGGCTGCCTCCCGAGGCAGTGTACGAGGCGGCGGCGCGCGAACTCGGATTGGCGCGGGAGGCGAGGACGCTGGGGCAGGTCGCCGGCCGCGTGAACCGGCTGCGAAGCGGGCTGCGCAGCGTGTTCACGCGCACCGCCCGGAACCTTGAAGATGTGACGGGCGGGCCGTGGCGCGAGGCGATGGCGGGCATCGACTCCGCCTGGGTCGACCCGGGGACCTGGCACGCCGTCCGCGCGGCGGGCGAGCGCTTCACGGCCCGCCACTACCTCAACGCCGTCGACATGCAGCGGCTGCCGGACGGATCCGTCGCCCCCCAGCCCGAGGAACGGCGCATCTACCTGCCCCTCCTGTGGCGCACCCTGCTCGTGAGTCTGGCGATCACCGTGTTCTGCCTCATCCTCGGCTACCCGATCGCGCACCTCATCGCGCACGCGCCGCCGCGCCGGGGCAACCTGCTGCTTGCCCTCGTTCTTGTGCCCTTCTGGACGTCGCTCCTCGTCCGCACCACATCGTGGATCGTCCTCCTCCAGACACATGGGGTGATCAACGACGTGCTGGTGGCGGTCGGGCTTGTCGGCGACGATGGCCGACTCTCCATGGTCTACAACATGACCGGCACGCTCGTGGCCATGACGCACGTCCTGCTCCCCTTCATGGTGCTGCCCCTGTACTCGGTGATGCGTTCGATCCCGCCGCTGCACATGCGGGCGGCCGCCTCGATGGGAGCCACGCCCGCGCAGGCGTTCCGGCGGGTCTACTGGCCGCAGACGCTGCCCGGCGTGGGAGCCGGATCGCTCCTCGTCTTCATCCTCGCGATCGGCTACTACATCACCCCGGCGCTGGTGGGCGGAAGCAGCGGCCAGCTGATCTCGAACATGGTCGCCTACCACATGCAGACGTCGCTGAACTGGGGGCTGGCGGCGGCGCTGGGTGCGCTCCTCCTCGCCGGCGTGCTCGTTCTCTACCTGCTCTACGACCGGCTGGTGGGCGTCGAGCGCATGAGCCTGAGTTAGGACTGATGCGGCGCTACGCCAGAGGGGCCGAGAGACCATGACCGGAGCCCGCATCGGCCGCTTCGCGCACCTCGCCTTCTGCGTCCTCGTCTTCGTCTTTCTCGTGGCGCCGATCATCGTGATCGTGCCGCTGAGCTTCAACGCGGAACCCTACTTCACCTTCACCGAGGGGATGCTCCGGCTCGACCCCGAGGCGTGGTCGCTGCGCTGGTACCGGGAGGTCCTGGAGAACGAGGCCTGGACCCGGGGCCTCGCGAACAGCCTCGTGATCGGCATCTCCGCCACGGTCCTCGCGACCGCGCTGGGCACGCTCGCCGCCCTCGGGCTCTCGAGCCCCGCCATGCCGGCCCGCCGCTTCATCACGGGACTCCTCATCTCGCCGATGGTCACGCCCGTGATCATCTCCGCGGCCGGGATGTTCTTCTTCTATACCAACGTCGGGCTGGCCCAGACGCACCTCGGGCTCATCCTGGCCCACGCCACGCTCGGCATGCCTTTCGTCGTCATCACGGTGGTCGCCACGCTGGCGGGCTTCGACCGCAACCTCACCCGGGCCGCGGCCAGTCTCGGCGCCGGGCCGGTGCGCATCTTCCGGACCGTGCAGTTGCCGCTCATCGCGCCCGGCGTGATCTCCGGAGCCCTGTTCGCCTTCGCGACGTCGTTCGACGAGGTCGTCGTCGTCCTCTTCATGGGCGGACTGGAACAGAGGACGATCCCGCGGCAGATGTGGGCGGGTATCCGCGAACAGATCAGCCCGGCGATCCTCGCCGTGGCCACCTTCCTCGTCGGGTTCGCCCTCGCGCTCCTGCTGACCGTCGAATGGCTCCGCCGCCGCTCGTCCGCCTGAATCTCCGCGCCGTCAGTTGCCCTCGAGCGAGAGGTTCACGAGTTCGCGGAAGCGCTCCAGGCGGGTGCCGCGGTTGTCGCCGCGCGGCGTCTGCGTGAACACGAGGCCGATGATCTCGCGGTCGGGGTCGAGCCACGCGTTCGTGCCGTCCGAGCCGCCGTGGCCGTACGTGCCGTCGGCGAGCCGCCAGCCGTATCCGTAGTAGCTGGCCTCGTCTCCCTCGCCCGCGATGTGGATCTTCGGCGAGGTCATGAGTTCGACCGACTCCGGCGTCAGGATCTCGGCCCCGTCATAGGTGCCGCCGTTCAGGAATGTCTGGGCGAAGACGGCGTAGTCCCACGCCGACGAGATCATCCCGCCCGAGGCGCGCGCGAACGGGAAGGCCACCGGGCCTCCCGGGGTGCCGCCGGGCATCCAATCGCCGTCGGGGCCGCGCTGGTAGTAGACGGAGCCCATGCGGTCGACCTTCCCGCCGACGGGGTGCTCGGCGTGGTGATTGTAGCTGTCCGCCATCCCGAGCGGTCTGTACACCGTCTCCATGAGCCGGTCCTCCAGCAACTGGCCGGAGGCGAGCTCGACCAGCGCGCCGAGCGTGTTGTAGCCCGGATTGTTGTAGGAGTACGTCTCGCCCGGCGTCACCTCCGCCCCGATCGTGCCGAAGCGTGCCGACTCGCTCTGCAGCGTCGGGTTGTCGCCCAGCGGCTGCAGGAAGAGCGTGGGGATCCGGAGCCCGCTGCTGTGGGACAGCAGGTGTCCGACCGTGATGAAGCCCGCGCGGTAGTTGTCCCACTCGGGGAGGTATTCCCGCACGAGGTCGTCGTAGGAGAGCTTGCCCTCTTCGACGAGCCGCGCGACCGCGGTGGCCACGACGGGCTTGGTGTTGGAGGCCATGCGGAACATCGAATTCCGCTCCATCGGCAGCCCGCGCTCCTTGTCGCGCATGCCGACCGCCTCGTGGAGGACGATCTTCCCCTTGCGGGCGACGAGCAGGACGGCGCCCACGATGTCGCCCCGCTCGACCGCCTCGTGGTACAGTCCGAGGGCGCCCTCGAGGACGGCGCGGGACATGCCGACCTCCTCCGGTTCGCCGTAGGAGAGCGTGCGCGCCTCCTGCGCCGCCAGCGCCGGGGTGAACGGCGTCGCGCCCGCGAGGATCGTCGAGGGCAGGATGATCGCCAGGAAGAGCCACCGAGCGGCAGGGATGCCGCGAACTCGCCGCGAAACCTTCATCGGTCCTCCGGAAGCAGAAGAAAACGGGCCGAACGCGGAACCCACCCGCTGAACCCGCTTGCTGAACGCTAACGCGGCGCACGAACGTGAACCAGATCGGGACAGAACTTGCCCCTCCGACCTGCATACGGGCATCTAGCAGGCCGTGGTAAAACCCCGCGTCAGCGCCGAGAGTGGTGAAGCGCTCGCCTGACAAGGAGCGACGAGGCGCGGCGGGACCGCGGGCGATTCCCGAAAACGGAGAGTTGCAGACCATCATCGTCTATCTGAACGGAGACTACTTCCCCGTCGGTGAGGCGCGGGTCTCGGTGAACGACCGGGGCTTCCTGTTCGCGGACGCGGTGTACGAGGCGATCCCGGCCTACGCGGGCCGCTGTTTCCTGCGCGAGCGCCACCTGGCCCGGCTCGCATGGGGCCTCCGAACGCTCCGCATCGAGGCGGACGTGGCTCCCCTCGCCGACGTCGGTGACGAACTCATCGCGCGGAACGGCCTCGGCGCGGCCGAGTTCTCCGTCTTCTACATGCAGGTGACGCGCGGCGCCGCCCCCCGCACGCACGCGTTCCCGAAGGAGGCGGTCCCGCCCACCGTCTACGCCTTCGCGAAGGAACTCGTCCGCACGACGCCGGAGCGGTGGGAGCGGGGTTTCGGCGCCATCACGCTGCCGGACCAGCGCTGGGCCCGCGCCGACATCAAGACGACCGGCCTCCTGCCCAACGTCCTCGCGCAGCAGGCCGCGGTGGAGGCGGAGGTCGAGGACGCGATCTTCATCCGCGAAGGGATGGCGCAGGAGGGGACGCACAACAACGTGTTTGCGGTGCTCGGCGGGGAGGTGACGACGGCCCCGGCCACGAACCACATCCTGCACGGAGTCACCCGCGCCTTCACACTCGAACTGTGCGCGGGACTGGGAATCCCCGCCCGGGAGCGCGCATTCACAGCGGAGGAACTCCGGGGCGCGGACGAGATCTTCTTCACGGGGACGACGACGGAGGTTCGGCCGACCGTCGAACTGGACGGCCGGCCCGTGGGAAGCGGACGCCCGGGCGAGATCACCCGGGCGCTGTCGGAAGCCTACCGGCGGGCCGTGGCCCCCGAAGGATCGGAGGCCCGCTGAGGCACCGCGCTATCGCGTGGCCACCGGCTCCATTCTGAGGATCGCGGTCGCTCCGCCGCCTCGGCTGTCGATCGCGATGTAGATCAGCCCGTCCGGCCCCTGCCGGACATCGCGGATGCGCCCGAAGCCCTGCACGAGCGTCTCTTCGCGAACGACCTGCTGTCCGTCGAGCGTGAGGCGTGCCAACTGCTGTCCGGCCAACCCGCCCGCGAGCAGGTTCCCCTTCCAGTGCGGGAAGCGGTCGCCCGTGTAGAAGACAAGCCCGGAAACCGCGATCGACGGCACCCAGTAGTGCTCCGGCGGCTCCATCCCCTCCTTGTGCGTTCCCTCGTGGATCGCCGAGCCCGAGCGGTAGTTCACCCCGTAGCCGACGACGGGCCAGCCGTAGTTGAGCCCCGGCTCGATGAGGTTGAGTTCATCACCGCCCTGCGGGCCGTGCTCCGTGGCCCAGAGGTCGCCCGTCTCGGGGTTCATGGCCATCCCCTGCTGGTTGCGGTGTCCGTAGCTCCAGATCTCGGGGCGCACGTTCGGGTCGCCGATGAACGGGTTGTCCTCCGGGATCGTGCCGTCCTCGTAGACCCGGCTCACGGTGCCGTGATGGTTCGAGAGATCCTGCGCGGGGTGCGCGGAGAGATCTCCACGCGTCGGAGCCTGCCGCTCGCCGACGGTGATGAAAAGGTGTCCCTGCCCGTCGAACACCAGGCGCGATCCGTAGTGACCTCGGCCCTCGGACACCGCGACGAAGATCTCCTCGATGTCGGTGAGCGCGCCGCTCTCGTACCGTCCGCGGATGACCGCGGTCGTCCCGCGCTCCGTCTCGTTCGGCTGAGAGAAACTCAGGTAGAGGAGCTGGTTGCTCTCGAAGTCGGGGTGCGGCACGACGTCGAGGAGTCCGCCCTGTCCCTCCGCGATCACGGCCGGCACGCCGCTGACCGGTTCGGGCAGCAGCATCCCGTCGCGCACGACGCGCAGCGTGCCCGCCTTCTCGGTCACGAGCATCTCGCCGTCCGGCAGAAACGCGATCGACCAGGGCTGCACCAGCCCCTCGACGACCGGGACGAGCCTGTAGTCGTGGTACGCCGACTGGATGACCTCCTGGCTCAGCGCCGGAGTCGCGGTCGACAGAAGAAGCCCGGCGGCGAAGATCGCCAGTGGGGTCCGCTTGATCATCTCATCTCCAGGGAAAATCATAGTCGTTCGATCTCGTTGGTCATGGGTTGGCGAAGCCCGCAAAAACTGGTGCCGGCGGCCCCCGGACAGCAAGGCTCGCCGGCGGCGCCGACCGCCGCGCGCGTCGGCGGCGTCCGCATGTTTGAACACGCACCGGCACGGTGACGTTTCCGGGACGGGAGGACACGACCTCCCGCGGAGAGGGGAGACCGATGAAGAACATCGCCATCATCGGCGGCGGCGTCTCGGGCCTCGGGGCGGCATGGGCGCTGCATCACGATTCGGACCGGTTCGATTTCCGGCTGTTCGAGGCCCGCGAGCAACTCGGCGGGAACGCGGTGACCGTCGACATGCCCCAGGAGGACGGCGGCTCGATCCCGTTCGACATCTCCGTCACCGCCTGCATCCCCTCCGTCTATCAGCACTTCGTCGTGTTGCTGGAACAGTTCGGCATCGAGCTGATCGACACGAGGTTCAGCTACAGCGTGAAGTACCGCGGGGGGACCTACGCCCACGATTTCGACTCCGACATCCGACGACAGTTGCAGGTCGAGATCCGGAAGTTCCAGCGCATCCTGCGGACCCTGCACCGGTTCGGGCGGCTGACCCATTCCCGGTCGAAGCTCGTGAACGGCCTCAACCCCTTCAACTACATCAGCATGGGAACGGTCCTGAACGTGGCCGGCTTCTCCGGGGACTTCAGGTACAAGGTGCTGAAGCCGATGTTCGTCAACTTCCTGATGGCGACGAACGTCTTCGACATGCCCGCCTCCCTCTTCTCCAGATACCTGGAGTTCTTCGACATCGAAGCCGCGACGACCATGCAGACGTGGGATCAGGGAACGCGCCGGATCTATGAGCACCTGTCGGCCGGCTTCCGGGAGAAGGTCTATCTCAACCGGCCAGTCCGCAGGGTCGTGCGGGGGCCATCCCACGTCGTGGTCGAAGACGAGAACGGCGTGGAGGAGACGTTCGACGCGGTGATCTTCGCCTGCAACGCGAACCAGACGCTGATGATGCTGGACGAGCCGACGTTTCTGGAACGCTACATCCTCTCGTCGGTCCGCTACGAGAGCGAACTCCACAACCATACGGTCGTGCATTCGGACGCCTCGGTTCTGCCGGACGACGAGGTGAAGGCGCTGGAAACCCGGAGCAACCATATCGAGCAGTACGGCGCCCGGCCCGACAACTACGAGATCACCTACATCATGCACAACCAGCAGCCGTGGGCGAAGCGCTCGGACAAGCCCTGCCTCGTGACGTACAACCCGATCAGCGAGATCGACGACGAGAAGGTGATCGAGCGGCGGTGGTTCCAGCACATCGTACACGACGTGCGCCATGTCGCGTGGCTCGTCCCCCTCTTCCGCTTCATTCAGGGAAAGAGAGGGAGCTGGCACTGCGGCGCCCATACGCTGATCAACAGCCAGGAAACGGCCTTCGTCACCGGACTCGCGGCCGCGCGACAGATCGGCGCCGACTACCCCTTCGAGGACGCCGAGGCACGGAAGATGTTCAACTACTACGGCCGCGTCCTGTACGGCTGGCGCTTCCGAAAAGCCTGACGCCCGGCTGTGGTGGAAACGGCTAGCTGGGCCAGAAGATGGGGATGAGGAAGCTGGCGGTGATGAGGAGGACGAGGTTGAGCAGGCCGCCCACCTTCACGAAGTCCGAAAAGCGATATCCGCCCGGCCCGTAGATCATGACGTTGGTCTGATAGCCGAAGGGCGTGACGAAGGAGGCCGATGCGCCGAACATCACGGCGATGAGGAGCGCGTAGGGGTTCACGCCGGCCTGATTGGCGGCGAGGATCGCGACGGGGGTGAGCATCACGGCCGTCGCCGCGTTGGACACGATGGCCGTCATAAGGACGGTCACCAGGTAGAAGGCCGCGACGAGTCCGGACGCTCCCAGCGGCGCCGTCGCCGCCACCACCCCGCGCGCGAGCAGCTCCGCCGCCCCCGTGGTCTCGAGCGCCACCCCGAGCGGGATCAGGCCGGCCAGCACGAAGAGGACCAGCCACTCCATCTCCGCGTAGATTTCCTCGACGCGCACGCAGCGCGTGAACACCATGAGGCCGACGCCCGAGAGCGCGGCCGTCATGATGTCGAGGAGGCCGAGGCTGGCGCTGAGCACGACGGCGACCATGATCGCGGCGGCGACGCCGGCCCGCGGCCTGCGCCCGGTCTGCGTCTTCACTTCGCCCACGGGGACGAACCCGGGGTCTTCGACGAGGCGTCCGAGCGCGTTCGCGGTCCCGTGGACCAGGAGGAGGTCGCCGACGCGGAACGAGACCTCCGCCAGCCGCTCCGTCACGGTGACGCCGTGATGCTGGATCGCGAGCACGGCCGCGTCGTAGCGCTGCGCGAAGTTCAGATCGCGAAGCGTCCGGCTCACGAGACTCGAGCCGGGCGCGACGAGGACTTCGACCAGCCGCCCGCTGCCGCCCGCCAGGTCGAGTCCCTGTTCCTTCCGCTCCCGCGGCGTCTCGAGTCGCTGCCGGCGCGCGAGTTCGAGAAGGCGTTCCGCGGATCCCTGCACGTAGAGCACGTCGCCCGGCCGTATGTGGCGGTCTCCGTGGGGCGCGGTGATCTCCTGCTCCCCCCGTTCGATGTCCAGCACGGTGACGCCGTACCGTTCGCCCCACTTGAGTTCGGCCAGCGAGCGGCCGTTCGCCGGCGAGTCCTCCGGGACGTGCAGTTCGGTGACGAAGCGGCGGATGTCGTACTTGCTGGACAGGTCCGGCTCCCGGACGCGGCGCGGCAGGAGCACACGGCCGGCGGTGAAGAGATACAGCAGGCCCACGGCGAGACAGATCAGGCCGAGCGGGGTGATCGAGAACATGTGAAGTTCGTCGAACCCGCGCCTCATCGCTTCGCCGTGCACGACCAGGTTGGTGGAGGTTCCCATCAAGGTGACGGTGCCCCCGAGAATCGAGACGAAGGAGAGGGGCATGAGATACCGCGAGGCCGGCTCCTCGGCCTGGTCGGCGAGCGCGACGAAGACGGGCAGGAACACCATGACGACGGCGGTGGTCATGAGGAAGGGCGAGAGAAGCGCGCAGACGAGGCAGAGCACGAACATGCGAGAGTACTTGCCGCCGAGGGGGGCGGTGCGCGCCCAGGCCCCGATGGCGGACACGAGCCCGGTCTTGCGGAGCCCCAGGCCGAGCACGAGCATCGAGCCGACCGTCACGGTGGCGCGGCTCGACAGGCCCGATACGGCTTCGGCCGGCGTGATGATGCCGCTCAGGAGGAGGACCACCGGGACCGACATGGCGACCTGGTCCAGCCGCAGCCGGTCCATGGCGAACAGGACGAGGGCCGCCAGCGTCAGGGCGAGCACGAATGCGATGTCGAACGTCATGTGAGGATGTTCGTCGCCCGCAGGTCCCGGCACCAGTCCGGCCGGCCGGATGCCCGGGACGCGGGTCGGCCGGTACGACGATCACGACCACGGCAGGGAGCCACACTGCAGCCATGGGCACACTGAAGCGCGAACTGGGGCTGTTCGACGTGTACGCCATCGCGACCGGCGCGACGCTCAGTTCGGGCTTCTTCCTGCTGCCCGGTCTCGCCGCCGCGCAGGCCGGCGGCGCGATCCCCGTCGCGTACCTGCTGGCGGGCCTCCTGCTCCTGCCCGGCATCCTCAGCATGGCCGAGCTGGCGACCGCCATGCCGCGCGCCGGCGGCATCTACTACTTCCTGGACCGCAGCATGGGCCAGCGGGTGGGGGCGATCGGCGGTTTCGGCACCTGGACGACGCTGACGCTCAAGTCCGCCTTCGCGCTCGTGGGCCTCGGCGCCTACCTGCAGGTCTACTTCCCCCAGGCTCCCACCGGCCCCATCGCCTTCGCCTTCGCGCTGGGCTTCGCCGCGGTCAACCTCTTCGGCGCCAAGAAGACCAGCTCCATCCAGATGGTCCTGACCGTGATCCTCCTGGCCATGCTGGGCTGGCTCATCGGGGCCGGCGTGACGGCCGTGGATCCCGATGCCTTCGCCGGAGCGTTCGACCTGGGGGCTTCGCCGTTCTTCTCCACCGTGGGACTCGTGATCGTCTCCTACATGGGGCTTACCCACGTGGCCTCGGTCTCGGAAGAGGTGAAGAACCCGGACCGCAATCTGGCGCTGGGCATGCTGCTGGCCTTCGTCACGGTGCTGCTCGTCTACGTGCTCGGCACCTGGGCCATGGTGGGGGCCGTCGGCGTGGAGGCGCTCTCCGCCGATGGCGGCAACCTGGCCCCGGCGGCGGCGATGGCGAGGGCCGTCGCGGGTCCCACGGGAGAGGCCGTCATGACCGTGGCGGCCATCCTGGCCTTCACGTCGGTCGGCAACGCCGGGGTCCTGTCCGCGAGCCGCTACCCGCTGGCGATGAGCCGCGACCACGTGCTGCCGGCGGCCATGCGCCGGATCAGCCGCTGGGGCACGCCGTGGGTCGCGATTCTCGCGACCGCGGGGCTGATCGTCCTTTGGCTGGTGCTTTTCGACCCTTCGGGCATCGCGAAGCTCGCCAGCGCCTTCCAGCTCATCATGTTCGCGCTCGCGTGCCTGGCGGTGATCGTCATGCGCGAAAGCGGCCTCGCGCCGTACGACCCTGGCTTCCGCGCTCCCTTCTACCCCTGGGTCCAGATCGTCGGCCTCGTCATGCCGTTTCCGCTGATCGTCCAGATGGGATGGCTGGCGACGCTGTTCAGCGTCGCGTTCGTCGTGTTCGGCCTCCTCTGGTACCGCGTCTACGCCCGGGACCACGTGCGCCGCGAGGGCGCGATCTACCATGTCTTCGAGCGGCTGGGCCAGCAGCGGAACGAGGGGCTGGAGCGCGAGCTGCGCGGGATCCTCAAGGAGAAGGGGCTGCGCGACGCGGATCCCTTCGAGGAACTCATCGCCTCTTCGGATGTGCTGGACTACGAGAGCGCGGTGCCCTTCTCGAGGCTCGTGGACCGCGCTTCAGTGGCGCTTTCGAAACAGTTGGGCGTGAGCGCCGACCGCATCGCGCAGGGACTTCTCGAGGGCACGGGCACGGGCCTCACGCCGATGTCGGAGGGCGTCGTCCTGCCGCACCTGCACCTGGACGAGATCTCCGGGCCGCGCATGGTCCTCGCCCGCGTTCGCGGCGGGATCGAGATCGACACGGGGGAGCCGGACGTACCGCCGGCCGAAGACGAACTCATCCAGGCCGCCTTCTTCCTCGCGAGCCCGGCGGCCGACCACGGCCGCCACCTGCGCATCCTGGCTCAGATCGCGGGTCGCGTGGACGACGAGAGCTTCCTGACCGAGTGGCTCGAGGCGGAGGATGACCTGGAGTTGCGCGAGGTCATGTTGCGCGATGAGCGCATGCTCGTCGTGGAGGTGCTGCCGGAGGGCGCCAGCAGCACGCTGGCGGGGATGACGATTCGGGAGATGGCGCTCCCGGAAGACACGCTCGCGGCGATGATCAGGCGGCGCGGACAGCTCATCGTCCCGCACGACGACACCCTCATGGAGACGGGCGACCGCCTGACGATCCTGGGCTCGCCGCGCAACATCATCGACCTGCGGCACCTCTACGACGTGCATGCGACGACGGTGCCGCGCTGGTGGAGGCGCAGCGCGCGCCCACGCCCGGCACCGTGAACACGGTGGAGCCGCTTCAGCCCCGCAGGTGCTCGTTGAAGAACGCGATGGTCCGATCCTGCGCGAGGCTGGCGGCTTCCTCGTCGTAGCGTGGGGTGGTGTCGTTGTGGAAGCCGTGGTTGGCTCCCTCGTAGACGTGGACCACGAAGGACTTTCCGTGCGCCTCCAGCGCCTCCTCGTAGGCCGGGTAGGCGGCGTTGATCCGCTCATCCAGGCCCGCGAGCTGGATCATCAGGGGCGCCTGTATCGAGGGCACGTCTTCCGCGGCTGGGGCCGACCCGTAGAACGGCACGCCAGCGCCCAGATCCGGAAGGCGGACCGCGAGCTGATTCACCACTCCGCCGCCGTAGCAGAACCCGACGGCCCCGACTCGCCCGGTGGTCGTGTCATGGTCGCGGAGGAACCGGAACGCGGCCACCCAGTCCTCCATCATCGTGTCCCGGTCGAGCTGCCGCTGCATCACCCGGCCCTCGTCGTCGTTGCCGGGATAGCCACCCAGGGGGGTAAGCGCGTCCGGCCCCAGCGCCACGAAGTCCGCGGCGGCGAACCTGCGGACCACGTCTTCGATGTAAGGGTTCAAGCCGCGATTCTCGTGGATGACGAGGACCGCGGGCCTGGGCTCCGTCGCGTCGGCGGGCACGGCCATGTAGCCGCGCATGGTCCCCGAACCGTCCGGCGAAGGGTAGGTGACGTACTCCTGCCGGATTCGGGCATCGTCGGTCGCCACGTGCCGCGCCCACGCGTAGTTGGGACGAAGTGCCTCGAGGACCGCCACCGCAGCCGCGGTGCTGCCCAGCACCTTCCCGGCTCCCTTAAGGAAGTCCCGCCGTGGAATGAACCCATGCACGTAGCCGTCAAAGAGGGCCAGCACCTCCTGCGGGAAGTCGCTCGCCTGCTTTCTCCTGGTCATTGTGAATCCTCCAATTCTGAGTCGGTGTCTTCCTCGGCGTGTCGCCGCGCGATCCGGGCGAGCTTGGGCTCGATGGACGTCATCACCGCCGCAAACAGCACGAGCGCCCAGCCCACCGAGAGGATCAGGTGGAAGCCGACCAGCATCCGGGCGCCGGCCGAGACGGGGACGATGGCCGCGTAATCCTGGGCGAGGGCGGTGAAGAAGGCAAAGGACACCCAGTCGGCGAGCCCCGCGCCGGCGTCGGCGAACGACCCCGGGCGGAAACGCTCGAGCGTTCCGTAGAAGCCCGCGAAGAGGAAGATGATCGTCAGGTATCCGAGGGCGAATCCGCCGATCGGGACCCACATGACTCGCAGGTACGCCGCGAGCTGGCCGTATACCTGGAGCCGCGGCCGGAGCCAGGTGGCGGCGGCGCGCCCGATCAGAAACGCGGTCAGCGGCAGCACCGCAAGCGGGATGATCACGATGAGGGCAATCACGAGAATCTCGGCGATGCCCGATAATCCGACGTCCTCATATACCACCCCGAACGCGAACAGGAGGCCCGTCAAGACGGGCAACGCAACGGCGCCGAGGACCAGCAGCCGGGGAGGCCGGGCGTCTTCCCACCCTTCGCGGCGCCGGCTGATGAGGCCAATCAGGAGCGCTCCCAAGGGCACGCTCGCGAGCGGGAACGCCGCCACGACCGGCGCAATGGCAACGTCACCCGCGACGAGCGCGGGGATGAACCCCAGGGTCAGCAGGACAGCCACGAAGAACATTTCCCGGGTCACATCCCCGTACCCAGAGAGGGACGACCGGTCCAGCCCGCCGATCAAGCCGACTGCCAATGGGCCAAGGGGCGGAATGATGACGCCCCAGCCGACGCTCAGGGCGCCGGCCAGGAACGCCGTGACGACCCCCACGATCGAGCCGATGAGGATGCCGACCCACGGGCCGCCGCTCGATCCCCCTCGCAGACCCACGCCCACGCCGATGGCCACCGCACTCCCCGCTCCCAGCAAGACATCCGTGTGGTTCCCCGTGATCGCATAACCGCAGGTCGCGACGATGAGGGCGACGGCGGCCGCAATCCGAACCCCCAGCGAGATCAACCGGCTCACGATTCCTCCTCCGCGTGGCGTCTGGCGATCCTCTCCAGTTGCGGGCCGATGAACGACATCACCGCCGCGAACAGTACGACGATCCAACCGGCCGAGAGGATCAGGTGGGCGCCGACGAGCAACCGGGCGCCGTCCGAGACGGGGACGACCGTCGCGTAGTCCTGGGCGAGGCCGGTGAAGAAGGCGAAGAAGAGCCATCCCTTGATCCCGACGGCGGCGTCGGCGAACGCCCCGGGGCTGAACCGCTCCAACATGCCGTAGAAACCGGCGAACAGCACGATGATCATGAGGTAGCCGACCGCGAACCCGCCGATGGGCACCCACATGATGCGCAGGTAGTCGGCAAGCCGGCCGTACACCCGGAGCCGCGGCTGCAACCACATGACTGCGACGCGCCCAAGCAGAAACGCGGCGGCGGGAACTGCCGCCAGCCCGAGCCCCCACACGCCGACGTATTGGAGGACCGGAACGATGCCTGGGATCACATTAGCGTTTCTGGCGTATCCCAACTGCTCGTCTACAAGCAGGACAAGCAGCGTGGCAAACAGGAGCACCGCACTCAGGACGAGGAGTCGGGGAGGACGGGTGTCGAGCCAGCCCTCGCGGCGGTGGCTGAGGAGGCCGGAAATCAGTGCGATCCAGGGCATGCATGCGAACGGAGCCACCGCCAACCTCACCGCGGACGCCAACTCTCCGGACACGATCCAAGCGAGGAAGAACCCCAGCGCGAGCAGGGCAGACACGATGAACGTCTCGCGGCTCATGTCCCGATAACGGGAGAAGGAGGTCTCACGGAGCCCATCGTGCATGCCGACCGCCAGGGCCAGGATGGGTGGGACAAGAACCAGGAACCCGTCCCGGGGGGCCACGCCGGCAATCAACGCGGTGGCGATCCCGACAATCGAACCGATCAGAATCCCCATCCAGGGACCGGCCTGCGCGCCTCCCCGGAGGCCGATACCCACGCCGATGGCGAGCCCGCAGCCCGCCCCCATCAGGACGTCCCGGTGGACCTCGGTGATGGCATAACCAAAAGGCACCACGACGAGCGCCACCGCGGCCGCAATCCAGCCCGCCCGCCAGACCAGGCGACTCACGGTTTCACCCGCTCCCGGGCTTGGGCTACCGTTCCGAGACTACGGTTGGGGCCTCCTCGGGCTCGAGGGTTTCGAGGACCTGGCGCCATTGGAACTTCTCGCCCATGCCGCGGACGTAGTAGTCCATCCACGCCATCTCGCTCACCGCCTTCACGAGCCGGTTGCGCGGGTCGGGGATGCCGTGGCTGCGGCCCGGATACATGAACAGTTCCGTGGGCACGTCCAGCTTCTTGAGCGCCATGTGGAGTTCGACCGACTGCGGGCTCGGCACGCGCGGGTCGCCCTCGACGACGTGGATCATCGTCGGCGTCTTCGCGTTGATGATGTACTTGAGCGGGGACTGGTCGAAGTACGTGTCGAAGTCCTCGTACAGGAAGCCGTCGCCCACGTAGAACTGGCGGTTCCGCTGCACGTCGCTCTGCGCGTACATGCTGATCCAGTTCATCGTCCCGGCTCCCGAACTGATTGCCTTGAAGCGATCCGTCTGGGTGAGGATCCAGTTGGACCAGTGGCCGCCCGCGCTCCAGCCGAGCGCGCCCATGCGATCGCCGTCCACGATCCCCTCGGCGATCAGGTAGTCGACGCCCGTGATGATGTCCTCGTAGCCCATCGTGAAGTAGTCGCCGACGATGTCCGTGCGGTGCGCGTTCCCGTAGTTGCGCGAGCCGCGGTAGTTGGGCTTGAGCACGGCGTAGCCCGCGCCCGCGTAGACCTGCGCGTTGTAGCCGCCGTTGAAGCGCAGGATGTCGGCCGACGCCGGGCCCCCGTGGATGGAGACGATGAGCGGATAGCGCGTCCCCTCCTCGTACCCGACGGGATAGACGAGGACGCCGCCGACCATCTTGCCGTCCGACGAACGCCAGTTGACTTCGGTCTCCTCGCCGAAGGCCACCTCGCGCAACTGCGGGTTCACGTCGATCAGCTGCGTCCACTTGGAGCGGTCCGGGACATCGTCCACGCTCGCGACCGCGAACACCGTGGGGGGCGTCTTCGGGTCGCTGTAGCCGATGAGAAGCGTGCCCGTGTCGTCGTCGCGGGAGACCGAAAGCGCCGCCCGCTCGTCGGTGAGCTGCCGCACCGCCCCCGTCTCCACGTCGAGGGCGTGCAACTGCGTCGTCACCTTCACGCCGGCGTTGAAGTAGATCGTGTTCGAATCCTCGGACCAGAACCCGACGCTCGAACTCTGGTCGAAGTCGGCGCCGAGCTTCCGGAACGCGCCCCCGCGGTCGTCCACCTCGCGGATGTAGACGCGGTTCTCCGTCATCGAGTAGCGCTCCATCTCAGCCGGCGCGGAGAAGGCGAGCCAGCGGCCGTCGGGGGAGAAGCTGAGCCCGCCCTCGCCGACCTCGTAGTTGTTCGTGAGGCGCTCGATCTCGCCCGTCGCGACTTCCATGAGATAGAGGTCCGCGTAGAGCCGCTGCGCCGTGATGTTGCGTTCGTAGCGCTTCGTCGAGCCGCCGGTGATCCCGATCCAGCGGCCGTCATCGGAGATCGTGAAGCCGTTCACGCTGTAGGATGGATTGTCCGTCTCGCGGCTCTCCGTGGCGGTCTCGATCTCCACGCTCCACAGGCTCGAGAGCGGCGTGACCGCGTTCCGGACGTCGACCGTGAAGCCCTCCTCGCGCCGCTTCACCTCGTCCTCGTCGAATGAATCCGGACGAGCGAAGTAGACGCGGGTCCCGTCGGGGGAGAAGTCCCACTGGTCGACGCCGGCCTCGCCGTCGGTGAGCTGCTCGGGTTCCGCGTCCGCGAGGTCGCCGGCCGGCAGCCGGTAGAGCTGTTCCCGGCCGTTCTCGCCGGAGCGGTACACGAGCCAGCGCCCGTCGGGGCTGAACGCGAAGCCGGACACGCCCTCCGCTGCGTCGGTGATCTTCCGGGCCTCGCCCCCGTCGTGGCGCATCATGTAGAGCTGCGTGTCGTCCCCGTCCCGGTTGGAGGCGAAGAGGAAGAACGACCCGTCCGGAGCCCAGGTCGGGTTCGTCTCGTTCTTGTCTTCCGTGTAGGTGAGCCGACGGTCCGACGGGACGCCCTCGCTCAGCGACACGAGGTGAATGTCCGTCTGGGACTCCGCCGCCTCCCAGTCCGGCGTCGTCACCGTGTACAGCATCCACGCCCCGTCCGGACTCGGCGTCATCGAACCGGCGCGTTTCATCTCCTGCACATCCATGAACGTGAACGGCCGCTCCTGCGCCGCGAGCGGCGTCTCGACGGGCAGCGCGAGAGCGGCGACGGGAAGAACGAGGGCAACGGACAGGGAACGCATCTGAACCTCGATACCAGGGGTATAATGGGGGCGTGCGTCTCATCATACGATGTTCAACTTGTGGGAACGATAGGCCCGGACCAGGCGGAACATTCGGGTGTCACCTGGAGACTTCATGGTTCGACGTGTGAGGCTGCGGCGAATGGGCGGGTCCATCGGCGTCACGCTGCCAGAGGACATGGTGCAACGCCTCCACCTCGAGGCGGGCGACGAAGTGCTCGCGGTCGAGACGGCGAGCGGGATCCTGCTGACCCCCCACGACCCGGATGTGGACGACGGACTCGCCATCGCGGTCGAGGCTCAGCAGCGATTCCGGAAGGCGCTGAGAGACCTCGCGAAGTGACCCGGCCGGATCGCGCGGGGTCGTGACGTAAACGCGACGCAACTCTCTTGCGTCGAACCTGTGTCCCCAGTCCGAGATCGACGTTCCCTGCACACACCTCCCCGGGGGCGGACATGCACCGACTCAGGCTCGGCGTAACGGGCG
>NZ_CANPWG010000059.1 GCF_947581915.1 Candidatus Palauibacter scopulicola | reverse complement strand
CGATGAGGTCCGCGTATTCGTTCGACTTGAAGTCGGACAGGCGCACGATGACGGGCTCGGGGGCGAAGGCCGCGGCGATGGTGGCGATCCCCTCGGTCAGTTTCTCGACGTAAAACTCGACCGGGTCCGCGTAGCCGGCGTGCTGGAAACGGATTTCCCTCTGGAGTTCGTCCGGCAGGTCTTCGAAATCCAGCAGCGCCTGGGGATGGACGCCGATCATGCGGTTGATGATGAACTCGAGCCGGGCGAGGCCGACCCCGGAGTTGGGGATGGAGGCGAAGTCGAACGCGCGGTCCGGGTTCCCCACGTTGAGCATGATCTTGAGCGGGATCTCCGGCATGGCGCCGAGCCGGATCTCGCCCTCCTCGAAGTCGAGCAGCCCTTCGTAGACGTAGCCCGCGTCCCCCTCGGCGCAGGACACCGTCACGTCTCCGGCCTCCGCAAGCTGCGCCGTCGCGTCGCCGCAGCCGACGACCGCGGGGATGCCGAGTTCCCGGGCGATGATCGCCGCGTGGCAGGTGCGGCCGCCGCGGTTCGTGACGATGGCGGCGGACTGCTTCATCATCGGTTCCCAGTCCGGGTCCGTCATGTCCGTGACGAGCACATCGCCGCGCCGGAAGCGCGCGATCTCCGATGCGGACTCGATGACGCGCGCCGGGCCGCCCCCGATCCGGCCGCCGATGCTGCGCCCCTCGGCGAGCACCGGGCCCCGCTCCTTGAGCGTGAAGCGGGAGATCACTCCGCCCGCGCGGCTCTGCACCGTTTCCGGACGCGCCTGCAGAATACGCAACGCGCCGTCGATGCCATCCCGGGCCCACTCGATGTCCATGGGCCGCCCGTAGTGGTCCTCGATGAGGAGCGCCTGGCGAGCGAGTTCGTGCACCTCGTCGTCCGTCAGCGAGAAGCGGAGCCGGTCCGCCTCCGGGACCTCGACCGTCTCAACCGGCGCGTCGCCCGAGTCGGCGTAGACGAGCTTGATCGCCTTGCCCCCCAGGTTCCGGCGCAGGATCGCGTGGCGGCCGGCGCGCAGGGCGGGCTTGTAGACGTAGAACTCGTCGGGGTTCACGCCCCCCTGCACGACCGTTTCGCCGAGACCGTACGCGCTCGTGATGAACACGACGTCCCGGAACCCGGACTCGGTATCCAGCGTGAACATCACCCCGCTCGAGCCCCTGTCCGCGCGGGCCATGCGCTGGACGCCGACGGAGAGCGCCACGTCGCGGTGCGCGAACCCCTGGTGCACGCGGTAGGCGATCGCCCGGTCGCTGAACAGCGAGCCGTAGACGTGGTGGACCGCCCGCAGCACCGCGTCGACGCCGCGGACGTTGAGCAGCGTGTCCTGCTGCCCCGCGAAGGAGGCCTCGGGGAGGTCCTCGGCGGTGGCGGAGGAGCGCACCGCAACGGAGACGTCGCCGCCGGCGCCCAGTTCGCGGTAGGCGGTCCCGATCCGGGCGGCGAGTTCCGGCGGGAGCGGCGTATCGGCGATCCAGCCCCGGATCTCGCGGCCCGCCCGGGCGAGCGCCCCCAGGTCCTCGACGTCCAGGGCGTCGAGCACGGCATGGATGCGTTCTCCGAGTTCGCCCGAGAGGAAGTCGCGGTACGCGCGGGCGGTGATCGCGAAGCCGCCGGGCACGTCCACGCCCGCGGCCGCGAGATGGGAGATCATCTCGCCGAGCGACGCGTTCTTCCCCCCGACGGTTTCGAGATCGGCGAGTCCGATCGACTCGAATGGCGCGATGTACCCGGACACGGCGACTCCCGAGCCTCGCGGCCCGTACGGTTGTGTCAGATGGATTGGAGCCGGAAAATCAGCGTACGATGACCCAGCGAACGGTTTTCTTCGTCTCCGACCACTCGGGCGTCACGGCCGAGACCCTCGGCCACAGCCTGATCGCGCAGTTCGACGCCCTCGACTTCACGAAAATCACCGTACCATTCGTCTCCACCGTCGACAAGGCGAAACGGGCCGCCAGGAACATCAACACCACGGCGCGCGTGCAGGGGTCGCCGCCCATCGTCTTCAGCACCCTCGTGAAGGAGGACGTGCGCGACACCGTGCGCGAGATCGTGGAGGAGACCGACGCCCTCTTCCTGGATTTCTTCGACTCCTTCCTCGACCCGCTCGAGAAGGAGTTCGGCCACAAGTCGCAGCACGCCATGGGCGTATCCCACGGCATCCAGAACTACCGGGAATACGACCGCCGCATCGAGGCGATGAACTTCGCGCTGTCTCACGACGACGGTTCGAACCCGCGGGGATACGACCGGGCCGACCTGGTGCTGGTCGGCGTGTCGCGATCGGGCAAGACCCCGACCTGCCTCTATCTCGCCCTCCAGTACGGCGTGTTCGCCGCGAACTACCCTCTCACGGGGAGCGATCTGGAGGAGCGGCGGATTCCACCCCCTCTCTTCGACCACCGCGACAAGATCTACGGGCTCACCATCGAGCCCCAGCGCCTCGGGGAGTTGCGGAGCGCGCGCGGCATCGGCCGGCGCTACGCCTCACCCCGCCAGGTGAGTTTCGAGATCCGCCAGGCGCAATCGCTGTTCGAGCGCCTCGACATCCCCTTCATCGACGCGACGCGCTGCTCGATCGAGGAACTGGCCAGCCGGATCCTCGACGCGACCCGCCTCGAGCGGCGCACCACATCATGATTCGTCAGTTGTTGTCGGCGATGGAGCGGCGGATGGCGCGGGCGGTGATCCCGGCGCGGTAGTCGACGAGGCGCCGTCCGTTCTCCACCGTCCGTTCCAGCGGCGAGAGGTCGACGCCGTTGATGGAGAAGAGACCGGCCTCCATGCGCTGGTCCGCGCGGATCGTGTTCGGATCGACCGTCGCCATTATGGACGAATAGTGATAGTCGTCGTGGTACTCGTTGCGCGTGGCGACGCACTCATCCGGCTGCTGGAATATCCCCAGTTCCTCCTTCAGATAGTCGCAACTGTAGATGTCTTCCGTATAGTACTCCGGGATGAAATGGACGCGTGCCGGTCGGTCGGCCCAGGCCGCGTTGAGGGCGGCGGCCACGTTCTCCATCCCGCGCACGTTTCCTCCGCTGTCCCCGATGAGGATGAGATTCTCGAACCCGTGCGCGGCGAGGCTGCCCAGGACGTCCGTGAGCATGGCCTCGAACGTCTCCTGCCGGACGCTGATCGTGGCGTGGTAGCGCATGTGTCCGGACGGCGGATCGATGTTCCCTTCGGGGACGAGCTTGATGACCGGGGCGACGAGCGCGTTCCCCAGTTCGCGCGCGATCGCCTCCGCCGTGGCCCGCAGCACGAAGTTGTGCTTGCCGCTGGCCAGGTAGGGGCCGTTCTGTTCGATGCCCCCGGTGCCGATGATCGCCGTCGTCATCCCCTCGGCGAGGGCGTCGCGCACCTCCATCCACGTCATCTCCTCGATCCACACCGTGTCGAGGCGGTCGATCGGGCGCGGGGCGTCGAGATCCTGAGCCTGGAGCGGAGCGGCGGCGACGGCCGCGAGGGCGACGAGAGCGGAAGCGGCGAGAGCGAACAGCGCGCCCGCGGCGACTTGGCGGGCGCGGCGCGAGGACGGCGTGCGAGGCGGGGCCAGGCTTGTCACGGCGGTCTCCCGGTGTCGAGGCTGCGGCGTAGGGCGGATCATCCCTTACTATACGGCCACGACGGGGCGAGATTCGAGGATCCGCGACGGACTCCCGGGAATCGGAGGATCCCATGAGGTCAGTTCCAAACGCCAGCGCCGACGCCGCGAGAGCCGGATTCCGACCGGGGCGCGTCCTGCCCGCATGTGCCCTGCTGGCCGCCATCGTGGTGGCGTGCGGCGGCCCGGCGTCCGAGGCGGAGCCGTTCGACGTGGTGGAGGCGACGATTCCGGAGATGCGGGCGGCGATGGAGGGCGGGCAGGTCACGTCGCGGCAGATCGTCATGGAACACCTGGCGCGGATCGCGCGCTACGAGTGGCAACTCAACGCGGCGGTCTCGGTCAACCCGAACGCGCTCGCGGAGGCCGAGGCGCTCGACGCGGAGCGGGCGGCGGGCAACGTGCGGGGGCCGCTGCACGGCATCCCGGTGGCGCTCAAGGACAACATCCACACGACGCACCTGCCGACGACGGGCGGCTCGCTCGCCTTCGAGGGGTATTTCCCGCCGTACGAAGCGACGCTGACGACCAACCTGCGCGAGGCGGGCGCGATCATCATCGCGAAGGCCGGGCTCACGGAGTTCGCGAACTTCATGGCGGGGCCGCCGAACCAGATGCCGGGCAACTACAACGCCCTCACGGGTTACGGCCTCAACCCCTACGATCCGCGCCGCGACCCCCGGGAAGGCCGCAACGACGGGCGTCCGGCGCTCTCGACGGGGGGCTCCAGTTCGGGGATCGGCACGGCGGCGAGCTTCTGGTCCGCGAACGTCGGGACAGACACCGGCGGGTCCATCATCAGTCCCTCGAACGCGAACATGCTCGTCGGCATCCGGCCGACGATCGCGCGCGTGAGCCGCTGGGGCGTGGCCCCGGTGACGCTGGACCACGACATGGCGGGGCCGATGGCCCGCACGGTGACCGACGCTGCGATCATGCTCGGGGCGATGGAGGGGGCCGCGCCCGACCCGAACGACGCGGCCACCGCGCGGTGCGAGGCGCCGCCGGGCCGGGACTACACGCCGTTCCTGAACGCCAATGGGCTGGAGGGCGCCCGGATCGGGATCCCCCGGGCCTTCTACTACGAGCCCGTGGAGGTCGGAGGGGAGACGATCGGCGGCCTCGGCGACGAAGCGGCGGCGCTCATGGCCGAGGCCATCGCGGTCCTCGAGGCGGCGGGCGCGGTCGTCGTGGACCCGGCCGAGATCCCCAGCTTCGTCGACCCGGAGCCCGACGCGAACTTCAACACGTGGCCGCTCTGCATCGGCGGGCACCAGGCGAAGGGGTCGGACGCGGGGTGTTCGGTCAACTTCAAGTACGGGATGAAGCGGGATTTCGACGCGTGGCTCGCGTCGCTCGGGCCCTCGGCGCCGGTCGGGACGCTGACGGAGCTTCGGGAATGGAACCTCGCGCACCGGGCGGCCGGGTCGATGAAGTACGAGCAGTCGCGCTACGACATCTCCGATGAGATGGACGGCGAGGCGGACCGGGCGCGGAACGCGGCCGACATGGCGAAGGACTCGCTGCTGAGTCAGACGCGGGGGATCGACGCCGTGCTGGACGAATACGACCTGGACGCGATCTTCACGCCGGGGAGCCGGGGCGCCGCACTCGCGGCGCGGGCACAGTACCCGCACATCGTCGTGCCCTTCGGCTTCGTGCCCAACGCGCCGACGCCGGCCTTCCCCGAGGGCTTCGACGCACGGCCCGCGCCGTTCGGGATCGGGTTCACGGGGGCCGCCTGCAGCGAGCCGCGGCTCATCGAACTCGCGTACGCCTTCGAGCAGGCCAGCCTGCGGCGCGTGCCGCCCGAGAGCTTCCCGTGAGCTACACCGTACAGGATCTGGTCGACCTGTTCGACCTCGAGCCGGTGGAGCGGAACATCTATCGTGGGGAGAACCGGGACATCGGCTCGGGCCGGATCTTCGGGGGACAGGTGCTCGCACAGTCGCTCGTGGCGGCGCGCCGGACGGTCGACACCGAGGACCGCTCCGCTCACTCGCTGCACGGGTACTTCATCCTGGCGGGTGACCTCGATATTCCGGTCGTCTACTTCGTGGACCGTCTGCGCGACGGACGGAGCTTCACCACGCGGCGCGTGACGGCGATCCAGCACGGCCGCGCGATCTTCAACATGTCCGCCTCCTTCCACAAGACGGAGGACGGCATCGAGCACCAGGACACCATGCCGGACGTGCTGCCGCCGGAGGCGCTCGAATCCGAGATCGACATCATCCGGCGGCAGGCCGGCCGCGTCCCCGAGCCGCTCCGCTCCCTGCTCACGCAGGACCGGCCGCTCGACCGCCGCCCCGTCGCGCCGCTCGACCCGTTCCGGCCGAAACCCGACCGGCCCGTCCGGCGCGCCTGGATCCGCACGGTCGGAGACCTGGGCGACGACCCGCTCGAGCACCAGGCCGTGCTCGCCTACGCCTCGGACTACGGGCTCCTGCGCGCCGCGCTCGTGCCGCACGGGCGCACCTTCTTCGACCGCGACCTGATGGGCGCCTCGCTGGACCACGCGATTTGGTTCCACCGTCCCTTCCGGATCGACGACTGGCTCCTGTACGTGACGGAGAGCACGGTCGCCAGTGGCGCGCGGGCGTTTACGCGGGGGAGTTTCTTCACGCGGGAGGGAGCGCTCGTGGCCTCGGTCGCGCAGGAGGGCGTGATCCGGACCGGCGGTCGGCCCGCTCCGGCCGACGAGCCCGCTCCGGCCGACGAGCCCACTCCGGCCGACGAGCCTACTCCGGCCGAACGGCCCGCAACCGATGAAGGAGACGACACATGACACGGCGAACCACACAACTCGGCACACTTCTCTGCCTCCTCGCGGCCAGCGCGGTCGTAGCGGCGTGCGGCGGCTCCGGCGACCAGGACGGCGCCGCGAACGCGGACGGCGCGGCGCCGGAGCTTGAGCCCGTCAACGACCTGCCCAACCCCTACGAGCGCCTGGAACCCTGGGCGGAACTGCCCCCGGGCGCGGTGCAGTGGGGGCAGGTCACGGGCGTCGAGCAGGGACCCGATGGCCTTCTCTACGTCATGCACCGCTGCTTCGAGAACAGCTGCGCCGACCGGCCCGAAGACCCGATCGTCAAGTACGACATGGACGGCCGTGCGCTCGCTTCCTGGGGGGCGGGGCTGTTCAACTATCCGCACGGGTTCCACATCGACCACGAGGGGAACGTCTGGGCGACGGACGCCCGCGGAAACGGAGAACTCGGGCACCAGGTGTTCAAGTTCAGCTCCGACGGCGAACTCCTGCTCACGCTCGGGCAGGCCGGCGTCGCGGGCCTCGGTCCCGACGTGTTCAACCAGCCGACCGACGTCCTCGTCCTTCCCGGCGGCGACTTCCTCGTCATCGAAGGTCACGGCGAAGGCAACGACCGCGTCGTGCGCTTCAGTCCGGAGGGAGACTTCCTGGACGCGTGGGGAGGACCGGGGTCGGGGCCCGGCCAGTTCAGCACGCCGCACGCCATCGCCCGGGATTCGCAGGGACGGATCTTCATCGGAGACAGGGCGAACAACCGCATCCAGATCTTCCTCGAGGACGGGACGTTCCTGGAGGAGTGGAAGCAGTTCAGCCGCCCGAGCGGGATCTTCATCGACGAGGACGACACCATCTACGTCGCCGATTCCGAGAGCTGGGGGCCGAACAACCCCGGCTGGAAGAAGGGGATCCGGGTCGGGAGCGCGCGCGACGGGTCGGTGTCCTACTTCATCGAGGACATCGAGTCCACGACGATCGAGCACAGCGGGGCGGAAGCCGTGGGCGTGGATTCGGAGGGCAACGTCTACGGCGGCGTCGTGCGGCGCCGCATGCTCGAGAAGCACGTGCGGGTGAGGTAGCGGCCACGGAGGGGCACGGCCGCGGGCGCGGCCCGGGCTACTTCGTCCAGATCACCACGGCCCCGCAGCGCGCGTCGTACCCGCCGAACTCGGGCGGCAGTTCGCCAGCCCCCTGGTACACCTCGATGCCGCCGACCTCCGCCGGCAACACGAGCGTGTCCAGTTCCCGGACCGGAATCGGAGAACCGTCGAGATAGGCGCTGAGTTCACAACCCCCGGGCGTGAATCCTCCGGACGCCCGCCGGCTCTCGACCCAGCAGTCGCGGAACCCGGAGCCGGGGCAGCGCAGGCGGATGCCGGGCGCGTCGGCGAGCATGTGCGAGACGCGGAGCGGACGACGGCGGTCGATGTCCTCCACCGTGAAGTACGTGCCCCCTCCGATCAGTTCGCCGAAGTACTTGCGGTCGTAGAACCCGTTGACTTCCAGCCGCCGGGGCCGGGTTGCGGTCACCACGAGCGGTTCCATCGCCACCGGTGCGGGCACGAGGCCGATCTCGAGTTCCGTGCTCAGTCCGCGGACCACCGTCACCTGGTAGCGGAGCGAAGCGTAGCCGATCCGTTCGACTTCGAGCAGGTGCTCCCCGCCGGGCACGCCGGTGAGGGCGAACCGGCCCTGGCGGTCGGTCTGCACCTCGGCCGGGCGACCGACGAGCGACAGTGTGGCCGTGGTCACGGGCTCTTCCGTGGACGCATCGAGGACGCGGCCCACGATCCTCCCCGGCTCCGTGTCTCCGAACAGGACGCGCAGATGGACCTCGACCGGCGTGCCGGGTTCGAAGGCGAGCGTCGCCTCCTCGCTCGAATCATCGCCGAACTCCGCCCACACCGTCGCCCCCGACGCGTCGGCGGGGACGCAGAGCGAGAAGCGCCCGTCGGCCCCGGCGGGTTCGCGCTGCGGCCTGAGCACCTGCTCCGCGGTCCAGCGGAGGACGACCGTGGCCCCGGGCAGGTTGAGCGCCCCCGACTCCTCCGTGACGAGGACGTGAAGCGACGCCCGCTCCCCGCACTCCGCCACCTCCTGCCCCGCCGCGGAACCGGCCACGGTCATCGACAGCAACGACGCGACCAGCGCCGCTCGTACCCATCTCATCTTCGACTCCATCATTCGAGTGCGGCGTCGATGGCGGCGGCGTGCCTTGCGAGGAAGGCGTCGAATGCCGCGACCAGGGCGTCGCAG